>JBAXOA010000022.1:0-48946 GCA_037133495.1 Mariniphaga sp.
CCCGGCGGACGTGACTATTACGATGAGAATAACGGTTACACCTACCAATGGCAGGTGCAGGAGGATATTCACGGATTAGTAAAACTCATGGGAGGGCGTGAGAAGTTTACCGCCAACCTTGACCAGCTGTTCCGCGAAGATCTTGGCCGATCGAAATTCCAGTTTTGGGCCAAATTTGCTGATGCGACCGGAATGGTGGGGCAATTTTCGATGGGAAACGAGCCAAGTTTTCATATCCCTTACCTGTATAATTATTCAGGTGAACCATGGAAAACGCAGAAAAGAATTCGTTTTCTGCTTGATGTGTGGTTTCAGGATAATATTTTCGGCATTCCGGGTGATGAAGATGGAGGTGGGATGACCGCATTCGTTGTATTTTCATCCATGGGTTTTTATCCGGTTACGCCCGGTCTGCCGATCTACAACATAGGTAGTCCGGTTTTTGAAGATGTGAAAATCAAACTCTCAAACGGGAAAACGTTTTCTCTGATCGCCCATAATTATGCCAAAGGAAACAAGTATATCCAATCGGCAAAATTAAACGGCCAACCGTTGAACCGACCCTGGTTTACTCACACCGATCTGTTAAATGGCGCAACGCTGGAACTTGAAATGGGGACATATCCAAATAAGAAATGGGGTGCATCGGCACAAGATGCGCCACCTTCGGCTATTGAATAATTATTGCAATAAACTTTGCGGAATAAACAAATAATCGCATCAATTATTTTTTCATATATTTGTATTGTACTAATTTGAAACCTTCAAACTCAATGAGAAAATCATCCCTCCTTATTTTTGTTTTGCTGATCTCCTTTAATCTGCAGGCTCAGATTTATTGGCTTTCTGACTTTAAACAGTCCAAAACGGTTGCAAAAGACATGAGCAAACTGATTCTTATTGATTTCTGGGCAGACTGGTGCGGACCATGCAAGAAAATGGACGCTGACCTTTGGCATCTGCCTGAAATACAAAAATTGGATGCCTCCTGTGTCTGTGTAAAAGTCAATATTGATTTTGACAAAGCAACAGCAATGGAATACAATCTCCAGGTGATTCCAAAAGTTGTTTTAGCCACTGCTACTGGTGAGGTTATTTGGGAAAAACAAGGTTTCATGAATGCTGAATCCTATCTTTCGGTTTTAGGTTCAATACCGGCGAATGTGAAGACTCTGAACGAACATATTATGAAACTTGAGGAAAACAAAAATGATGCTCAGGAGAATTTATTGGTTGGCAGGGAGTTTCAACAAGTCGGCAAAGACTTAAGCAACAATGAATTAAAGAGTTCTTTTTTAAATTGTTGCGAGAAATACCTGACTAAAGCAGAGAAAAAATCCACCGATTTGAATTTAACAGAAGAAATACAACTTTATTCCTCCCTGAACGATGTATATTGGAATAAAGATAAGAAGGCCTTGAAGAAAATTGAGAAAATCAATCCCGCCTCAAAGACTGGCAAGCTCTCTGATCTGAGGCATTTCATTCTGGCAAAATGTTACAAAAACGGTAAGGATTTGGCAATGTTCGAAAAAGAGAAACAACTGATTATAACCAAGGACTATCTTGATCAGCTTGACAATTCGAATTAAAGGTTCACTGGCTTAACGAAATGCAACCTTTGATGCCAGGTTGCGCCCAGGATAATCAGCCAGTTCAGTTTATTCAGTAAATCCGCGGCTCGTCATAGTTTCCTGATTCACAAACAGTTTTTAAAATTTCAGGAATTAATTCCCAATTGGTACCCTTGCAATTGCATTTAAATATCAGGTTCATATTTTTGATTTTGAGACATTATGAGTTATAATCTCAGCTGATGCCAAAAAAAATATTCTAAAATAAACTGCAAAACTAAGATAAAAAAGCCCCATTACAAAAATGAGGCTTTCAAATATTTAGATAGAAATTTTATTAACTGAATGTTTAATCAAGGGTTTTCGCAACTGATACTTGTTCGAATGCTTCGATAAAGTCGCCCTCTTTGAGATCATTGTAGTTTCTGATATTCAAACCACATTCATAACCTTTGGCAACATCTTTCACATCATCTTTAAATCGTTTCAATGATTCAAGATCACCGGTAAATACAACGATACCATCGCGGATAAGGCGGACTTTCGAATTTCGAACAATCTTTCCGTCGCGTACAATACAGCCGGCGATTGTGCCAACCTTGGTAATGTTAAAGACATTGAGAATTTCGGCAGTTCCCTTAATCTCTTCTTTTATTTCAGGAGCAAGCATTCCTTCCATGGCAGATTTCACCTCATTGATCGCATCATAAATAATGGAATAAAGCCGGATATCAATTTCCTCTTTCTCGGCCAGCTTTCTGGCACTTAAAGAAGGACGAACCTGGAAACCGACAATAATTGCATTGGAAGCAGATGCCAGCATAATATCAGATTCAGTGATCTGTCCAACTGCTTTATGAATCACATTAACCTGAATCTCACCGACAGAAAGTTTAATCAAAGAGTCAGAGAGTGCTTCAATTGAACCATCAACGTCACCTTTCACGATGATATTCAGTTCCTGGAAGTTTCCGATAGCAATTCTTCGGCCAATTTCATCAAGAGTAATATGTTTTTGAGTACGAAGACCTTGTTCACGCTGCAATTGTTCTCGTTTATTTGCAATTAACCGGGCTTCGCGTTCACTCTCCATTACATTAAATTTATCGCCGGCCTGAGGGGCTCCGTTCAGTCCCAGAATCAATACCGGTTCCGCAGGTCCTACCACCTCAACACGCTGATTGCGTTCATTAAACATCGCCTTAATATGACCAAAATGAGGTCCGGCAAGAATAACGTCACCAACACGCAAAGTACCGTTTTGAACAAGAATTGTCGCTACATAACCACGCCCTTTATCCAGTGAAGATTCAATAACAGAACCGACAGCACGTTTATTCGGATTTGCTCTCAACTCTAGCATATCAGCTTCAAGCAATACTTTTTCGAGTAACTCGGCCACACCTTGTCCGCCCTTTGCAGATACGTCCTGCGACTGATATTTACCGCCCCAGTCTTCAACCAGGAAGTTCATATTCGCGAGTTGTTGCTTAATTTTCTCAGGGTCAGCAGCATGCTTATCAACTTTATTGATAGCAAATATGATTGGAACTCCTGCTGCAGTAGCATGGTTTATTGCTTCAATCGTTTGTGGCATCACATCGTCATCAGCTGCGACAATAATAATGACGATATCTGTAACCTGAGCTCCCCGGGCACGCATGGCGGTAAAAGCTTCGTGACCCGGTGTATCAAGGAAGGTGATCTTCCTTCCGCCTTCAAGCGTAACATTGTATGCACCAATATGCTGGGTAATTCCTCCGGCCTCGCCGGCAATTACATTTGCTTTTCGGATATAATCGAGAAGGGATGTTTTTCCATGATCGACGTGTCCCATTACTGTTACAATCGGAGGCCGTGACATCAGATCTTTTTCCTGATCTTCTTCTTCAATAATAGCTTCCTGAACTTCGACAGAGATAAACTCGACTTTAAAACCAAATTCATCGGCAACAACGGCCATTGTCTCAGCATCAAGACGCTGATTGATAGATACAAATAATCCGAGCGACATACAGGTTGCAATAATCTTTGTCGGCGGGACATCCATCATCGATGCCAATTCGTTAACCGAAACAAATTCAGTTACCTTGATAATGCTCTTATCCATTTCATCGCGCGCACTTTGCTCTGCCATTTTTTCAGTAAAAGCAAGTCGTTTATCGCGACGGTATTTCGAGCCCTTTGTCTTCTGTCCTTTTGTAGTCAGACGAGCCAGGGTTTCTTTAATTTGTTTCTGAACATCCTCATCTTTAACTTCCTGTTTGGCAGGAGTCTTTTTCTTAACGACCAAAGATATTTTTTTCTTAAGCTTGTCTGATTTCTCAGGTTTTTCCTTTGAAGGTTCAAATTTCTTTTCAGCCAGCTCCACACGCTCCTTGCCATCTTTGGGTACCCTTTTTCTCTTCTTTTTATTACGGGATTGCAGATCCTCAAGGCGAGCCGGTTTCTTCTTCTCTTCAACAGGCAGATCAATACGACCAATTACAGTCGGACCGGAAAGTTTTTTCCGATCCAGTTTAAATATCTCATCCTGACTATCCAGGTCAATTGGAACAATATCCTTAACTCTTTTTATCTCAACCTTAGCAGGAGTCTCTCTTTCCTGTTGTGGTCTGGCAGTTTCTTCCGATGCTCTGCGCGTCGTTAATTTCTTTTTAATAATTTCTCTTGCAGGCCTTACTGATGATGAAGCCGGAGTGAGATCAATTTTACCTATTACCTTTATTGTATTCTCAATCTGAGTGCGGTTTGAAACCATTTCGGGTTTAGTCTCGGTCTTTTGAATCGATTCATGCTGAACAGGAGCTTCAACTTTCTCAACGGCAATATGTTGATCGGGAGTTGGAAGAACTTCCGGCTTTGGCGTTTCAACAACTGCAATCGGCTGAACCAAAGACTGTTCTACCACTGGTGCCTCTTTTTGAACCGGTATTTCAGGTTTTACTTCTTTCGCTTTTGGCCTTCGGGTGAGACTTTCGAGGTCAACCTGACCAACAACTGTTACCTGAGGTTTTTCTACCTCGCTAACAGGAGCAGCTTCTATTTTTGGAATTTCAACAATATGTTCATGCTTAACGGGTGCAGTAACAGGTTCACTTTTGGGCGCGGGGGTAACTTGATCTGTACGTTTTTCTTCTTTATAGTGATGCAGGCTGTGATCCTTTATCATAATGGAATCATCATCGGCATCCGATTCTTCAGGCTCCTTTTTAACTGCCTGCAAATCATCAATTGACACCGCTTCGTTTTTGGCACGATGATGACGAAGATTGACCTTATCCGCTTCAATTCGGGCTTCATGATCCTTCCTGAACTGTTTTTCAAGAAGCTCATGCATATCAGCCTCAATTTTTGTATTCGGATCAGTAGAGATTTTAAAGCCCTGCTTATGAAGAAAATCTACCAACGTAGTGATTCCCACATTTAATTCACGAGCTATTTTGCTTAATCTTGATCCTTTTTCCCCTGTAATCATATCTTCCCAAACAGTTAATTATGCTATCGTCCCAACCGAGTTTAATTCATTTTTTCACAAAAATAATTATTCAAACTCAGCTTTAAATATTCGCAACACCTCGTCAATTGTCTCTTCTTCGAGGTCGGTGCGTTTGATAAGGTCTTCACGCGAAAGGCTTAATACGTTTTTCGCCGTATCGCAACCAATTGCTTTTAGTTCGTCGATGATCCAGCCCTCAATTTCATCAGAGAATTCATCCAGATTTACATCCTCTTCATCTACAGCCTCGCGATCGCGGTACACGTCAATATCATAACCTGTAAGCTGGCTTGCCAGTTTAATATTCAGACCACCCTTCCCAATAGCAAGCGAAACTTCTTCCGGCTTTAGAAAAACTTCAGCCCGATTTTCGGCAGCATACAATTTTATTGAAGAAATCTTTGCCGGATTTAAAGCCCGCTGTATGTAAAGCTGCAAATTATTCGTAAAATTAATAATATCAATATTTTCATTTCTGAGTTCCCGCACAATTCCGTGGATACGAGAACCTTTCATTCCTACGCAGGCACCAACCGGATCAACTCTTTCGTCATACGATTCAACTGCAACTTTGGCGCGCTCACCCGGAATGCGGACAATTTTTTTGATTGTAATTAATCCGTCAAATATTTCAGGAACCTCAAGTTCAAACAGCCGCTCAAGAAAAACGGATGATGTGCGGGACAGAATAATGTAAGGACTGTTATTTCTCATTTCAACCCTTATAATTACAGCACGCACGCTGTCTCCTTTGCGGAAAAAATCGGTAGGAATCTGTTCGATTTTTGGCAGTAAAAGCTCATTCCCCTCGTCGTCAAGTAAGAGTAATTCGCGTTTCCAGATCTGATAAACTTCGCCCGTTACAATCTCTCCGATTTTATTCTTATACTTGGTATATACATTATCTTTTTCCAGCTCAAGAATACGGGTGGCAAGGTTTTGGCGAAGGTTAAGAATTGCCCTCCGTCCAAAGTCCGAAAACTTTACTTCATCGGTTACCTCTTCACCAATATCATAATCACCGCCATTTTTATTAGCGATAGATAAAGGTATTTGTAAGTTCGGATCGGTAAATTCACTATCTTCAACAACTACTCTGTTACGCCAGATTTCAAAGTCTCCCTTGTCAGGGTTAATGATAACATCGAAATTCTCATCTGTTGTAAACTGTTTTTGAAGAACACTCCGAAAAGAATCTTCAAGAACACTCATCATGGTGGCACGGTCGATGCTCTTCAGATCTTTAAATTCCGAAAACGTGTCAATCAAGTTCAGGTTGTCCATATCTTCAGGATTTTATTTGAAAGAAATTATTATTTTAACTGTCTTAATATGATCAAAATCAAAAGCCAGGGATTTAGTTACTAACACTTTTGCCCCATCGACTTTTTCTTTTTCAATTACCTCTAATTCAAAACCTGCGGAATGGGCGGATTTCAAAATTCCTTTTTGTTTTTCACCACTCTTAGTTACCACTTCCACTTCACGTCCTATATTTTTAAGGTACTGACGTAAAACTTTAAATGGGAACGAGAGCCCCGGAGAAGAGACTTCCAAGGAAAAATCTTCCTCTTCGCGATCCAGACTATTCTCAATATGCCGGCTGATTTGAACGCATTCTCCAATGCTTATACCGGCATCACTATCGACATAAACCATAATTGCATTCGTAGCACCCACCGTAATATCAACGATATACATATCATCCGACAGTACTTCTTCGACCAGAATCTGAACCTTCTCTTTAGTTATCATTTTTAATATCAATAAAATAGGGGACTTTCCGTCCCCTAATCCTTCGATTATTCTCCGCAACAAAAGTAAACCTTTTGTGTTAAAAAACCAAATATTTTTCACTCGTAATTTCAATAGGTTTTTTTAAATGAGCATGTTGTGAAAATAGAGAATAAAAAAAGCAGAACATTTCTTAGTTTTGACCTTTCATCTCATTAAGAAACTGACATTGAAAAGCTCAAAAAACAAAATAGTGAATGATCCGGTTTGGGGGTTTATTGAATTGGACTCCGACCTTCATCTGGAACTGATTGAACATCCTTATTTTCAGCGATTAAGACGAATCAAACAATTAGGATTATCATCATTGGTATATCCCGGGGCAAATCACACCAGGTTTGAGCATGCAATCGGCACAATGCATTTAGTGAGATCCGCAATCGATGTCCTTAAGAAAAAAGGGAACAAAATCACTGAAGATGAAGAAGAAGGTGTTATGGCTGCCCTTCTATTGCATGATATAGGTCACGGTCCATTTTCCCATGCGCTGGAACAGAGCATCGTGCTGGGAGTATCGCATGAAGAATTATCCTGTATTTATATGGATGAACTGAATCGGCAAATGGATGGGCGACTCACTTTGGCAATTGACATTTTCCTCAATCATTATCCAAAACGATTTCTTCATCAATTGGTCAGCAGTCAATTGGATATGGACCGCCTTGACTTTTTGAAGCGCGACAGTTTTTATTCCGGCGTTTCTGAAGGTGTAGTATCATCCGAACGGATTATTAAAATGCTCAATGTCAAAAATGATCAGCTCGTTATTGAGGTTAAAGGAATCTATTCCGTTGAAAAATTTCTGATCGCACGCAGATTAATGTATTGGCAGGTTTATCTGCATAAAACGGTGCTTTCTGCAGAACATATGATGATCAAGTTATTGCAACGCGCCTCCGATCTGGCATTAGCAGGGAAAGAGGTACCGGCCACAAGCCATCTTGCGCTATTTTTGAACCATGGGATCAAAGCCGAAGATTTTCGCTCCAATGATCTAACAACCAGAATACAAGCACTTCATTCATTTGGCTATCTTGATGACGCCGATGTGTTGTGTACAATAAAGGGATGGATGGAAAATCCTGATCCTATTCTTTCGAATCTCTCTCGCGCCCTGATTAACCGGAAACTTTTCAAGATTAAACTTTCCAGCATTCCCTTTTCTGAAAGCAAAATAAGCAACCTCAAACACCTAACAACCAATAAGTTCGGGATAGATCTGTCTGAAACAGGATTTTTTGTAATAGAAGGAGAAATTACCAACAATGCTTACGATGCAGCAGCTGAAAGTATAAATATACTCTACAAAAATGGTAAATTAAAAGATATTAAAGAGGCTTCAGACATTAATTTAGAGGGATTGGCGAAGACCGTACGCAAACATTTTGTGTGTTATCCCGGAGAAATCATAACAAGGTAATTATTTTATTATTTTTGCAGCGTAAAATTTAAATACGATCGAATGGAGTTTTCTGCAAATGATATTGCAGCTTTGCTTAACGGTGAAGTTGAAGGAGATGGCAATATTAAAGTAAGCAATATTTCTAAAATAGACCAAAGTATCAGTGGTACATTGACTTTTCTTTCAAATCCTGCCTACACTAAGTACATTTATACAACTACTGCATCTATTGTAATTGTAAATAAAGACTTTAGACCTGAAAATCCACTTTCATGCACTTTGATCCGTGTTGATAATGCCTATGCGGCACTTGCTAAACTTCTTGATTTTTATGTAAAAATGAAGCCTTCGAAAATTGGGATTGAACAGCCGTGTTTTATCAGCAGTTCAGCTAAGATCGGAGAGAATGTCTATATTGGAGCTTTTGCTTATATCGGTGATAAAGCAGTGATTGGCAATAATGTAAAAATATATCCACATACATATATTGGAGACAGCGTAAATATTGGAGATGATTCAATACTCCATTCAGGGGTGAAAATATATTTCGATTGCAGGATTGGTTCTTCATGCATCATACATTCAGGTGCGGTGGTCGGTGCCGATGGTTTTGGATTCGCCCCTAATCCTGATGGAACCTATACAAAAATAGAACAAATCGGTAATGTTATTATTGAAAACAATGTCGAAATAGGTGCCAATACCACAATTGACCGGGCTACAATGGGGTCAACAATTGTTCGTACAGGAGTCAAACTTGATAATTTGATTCAAATTGCTCATAATGATGATATTGGAGAAAACACCGTGATGGCTGCACAAGTAGGAATAGCCGGCTCTACAATAGTGGGTAAAAACTGTGCAATAGGTGGACAGGCAGCTATTACAGGTCATATTACAGTTGGTGAAGGGAGCAAAATAGGACCAAAATCAGGTGTAATGTCATCGGTAAAGCCTAATTCCGTTTTATTAGGCGCTCCGGCTCTTGATTTCAAACTAGCCATGAAATCGTTTTCCATCATTCGTAACCTGCCACAGTTGCGCGATGATGTAATCGAACTTCAAAAGAAAATTAAATTAATCGAACAAAACGACTAAGCAGTAAAAATTACGTGAAATGATGAATGTCAAGCAGAATACAATTGAAAGAGAAGCCACTATTTCAGGCAAAGGCCTGCATACCGGTGTTGAAGTTACATTAACGTTCAAGCCTGCACCTGAAAATTTCGGATTTAAATTTAAACGCACCGACATTGCAGGAGAACCCGTGATTGAAGCCAACGTCTCGAAAGTAAAAGGCACATCGCGTGGAACAGTCCTCAAAGATGGTGAAGTTGTAATCAGCACAATTGAACACGTAATGGCGGCACTGATCGGGATGAATATCGACAATGTTCTGATCGAGTTGAATGGTCCGGAAGCTCCTATCCTTGACGGTAGTGCTGCAGGATATGTGAAAATTCTCAGCCAAGCCGGATTGGTCTCGCAAAGTGCTGACCGTGAATACTTTGAAATCAAAAGAAAAATCGTCTATAAAAATGCGGAAACCGGTACAGAAATAATTGCCTATCCGGACGATGATTTTAGCGTCGATGCCATGATTTCATACAATTCGGCAGTTCTGCATAATCAATATGCCAGTTATAACAGCCAGACAAATTTTGCTGAGGAGATCGCGCCATGCCGCACCTTTGTTTTTGTCCGCGAGCTTGAGATGCTTTTGAAAAACAATTTGGTAAAAGGAGGCGATGTTGACAATGCCATTGTAATTATGGATCAGCCAATGTCGCTTGAAGAACTGAACCGGATTGCTGACTTATTCAATCAAAAACATATTGAAGTCAACAAGATGGGTATTTTAAATAATCTCACACTCCATTTTGATAATGAATGCGCACGGCACAAATTACTGGATGTTATAGGTGACCTCGCCTTAATCGGGAAAAGAATTAAAGGGCGTATTGTTGCAAAGAGACCGGGTCATGGACCGAATACCGAATTTGCCAAGATGCTTCAAAAAGAATATCTAAAATGCATTTCCGAAAATACGGCACCTGAATATGATCCCAATAAGGCACCTTTATACGATGTAAATCAGATTAAAAAAATGTTGCCTCATCGGAATCCTTTCTTATTACTCGACAAGGTAATTGAAAAAGGGGCTGATTATATTATTGGGGTGAAGAACGTAACGATGAATGAACCATTTTTCGTAGGACATTTTCCCGAAGAACCTGTTATGCCCGGAGTACTCATTATTGAAGCAATGGCTCAATGCGGAGGAGTTTTTGTGATCAGTTCACAACCCGCCGACGGTGATTACTCTACGTATTTCATGACCATGGACAGCATTAAATTCCGAAAGAAAGTTGTCCCGGGCGACACCCTGGTTTTCAGGTTAAAGTTGCTAGGACCAATTCGCCGTGGGATTGCTAATATGAGAGCGATTGCATTTGTTGGTGACACAGTAGTTTGTGAAGGTGAATTTATGGCTATAATTGCAAAGACAAAATAAAATTTCGAAAACAATGAATCAACCATTAGCAAATATTCATCCAAATGCAAAAATTGGCGCAGGTGTCATCATTGAACCATTTGCAACAGTTTCGGATGATGTAACCATTGGTGACGGATCCTACATTGGTCCGACAGCCACTATCCTACCCGGTTGCCGCATTGGCAAGAACTGCAAGATCTATTCTGGCGCAGTAATTGGCGGAGAACCACAAGACTTAAAATTCAAAGGGGAATATACAACAGTTGAAATAGGTGACAATACCACCATCCGGGAGTGTGTTACAGTAAACAGAGGTACATCGGCTCACGGAAAGACTGTAATAGGAAGTAACTGCCTGATTATGGCATACGTGCATGTCGCACATGACTGCGTAGTTGGTGACAGCGTTATTTTAGTGAACTCGGTAGCTCTTGCCGGCGAGGTTATCGTGGATGATTTTGCAATTATTGGTGGTCACACCGGAATTCATCAATTTTGCCATATTGGGAAGCACGTGATGCTCTCAGGCGGCTCCCTGGTGCGCAAAGATGTCCCTCCATATATTAAAGCAGGTCGCGAACCCCTCTCCTATGCCGGCGTAAATTCTATAGGTCTGAGACGCAGAGGATTCTCTAACGAGGTAATATGCCAGATTCAGGATATTTACCGTATCATCTATCAAAAAGGGTATAATAACACCCAGGCGCTCGAGGTGATTGAGGCCGAGATGCAGGCATCACGTGAGCGGGATGAAATCCTCCTCTTCCTCAAAGATTCAAAAAGGGGAATAATAAAAGGATATTTCCCCGACTGACCAAAAACAGACGATCATACTGGTATGACAGGCGGGTGCTTTTTCAATTGTTGAAAAAGCACCCGCCTGCTAATAAACAAACAATACTAAAATCATGATTCCCAGAAAGATCCAGACCAGTATCTCCTTCCAAATAGATTTTGGTTCGGAAAACAGATAGTGTGTGATAATAAATGTGACTGGAATTGTTGATAAGGCTACAATCTCTATTCCAATGGTAATTAACCCTAAAGCAGAAACAATTACCATTCCCAGCATCCAATAACAAATAACAAAATATTTTCGTGAACTCACCTTCACCCTTTGATAAAAGGAGAATATTGAAAGGCTCCCCAGTATTGTAAGCAAAGTGATAACTGCGGTCAGCAAGAGAAAATATGGCTCAAGAAGATAGGCATTGTGATCGGTCCAGAGCATTGTAATCAGCTCCTTTCCCAGCTTAAGTGCTGAATCATTTAAATAGAAGAACACCCACATAAACAGCCATGGTATTCCAAATCCCAGGACGGGAATAACCAGCAATCTCCAGTTGTCATTTTTTTGAAGTACAAAAACGGAGATCCAAACTAAAGGGAAAAGCATTACAACGGGAAAATAAAATAACGACGCCAATGCTAAAAAAAAAGAAGCGTTGAAAGTATAAGTAATATCAACTTGTTTATGGTAGGTAGCAAAGATGAAATAAAGGGAAATTAAAACCAAAAGCGTTGCAAGATGAACGGGAAGAAACGTATGTAAATCATTAACTGAAGATACAATGATGAGATAAATTATTCCGGACAGGAACGATCGCCTTTTCAGAAAAATAAATGAAGAACCCAATTGCGAAATGAAAAAAGAATTGATCAAAACAAGACAAAAAGCCACAAAAACCTGCCAAAACGCCTGATGTCCCAAAACATTAAAAATCAGATTATAGAGTGGCATTGCTCCATTGGCTGCCGTAATATCCAAAATCATTGGAGTTTGAAAGCTACGCATCCAGAACAATATCCCAATAACAGGAATTAATAATGGACTGAACAGTGTATTACTCTTTAGAATCCGTAATAACATAACGTATCGGTTTAAAGATCAAAACCCAAATCTTTGCGAAAATACCTGTCTTTATATTGGATCCTTGCGGCATTTTTGTAAGATAACTCAAGTGCCTCCCGGATATTCTTCCCTTTCGAACTTACGGCGATTACTCTTCCGCCATTGGTTACCAGCATGTTACCAGATATTTTAGTTCCGGAATGAAAGAGGATACTACCGGATACATTATCAAGATCGGAAATTATATCCCCTTTGTTGTAATCTCCAGGATACCCACCTGCAACAAGCATTACGGCAACGGCAGCATCATCGTCGATAACAAGCTCACGATCAATTATATCACCACATGAAACCCCTTCAAATAAATCCACGAGATCCGATTTAATTCGCAAAATTACTGCTTCGGTTTCAGGATCGCCCATTCGCACATTATATTCAATAACAAAAGGTTCTGAATTAACACTTATTAGTCCGAAGAAGATAAAACCTTTATAATCGACTCCGTCATGTTGCAAACCGGTAACAGTCGGAACAATTATTCGCTCTTCGACTTTTCTCATAAAGCTGTCGTCGGCAAAAGAAACAGGAGATATTGCACCCATTCCACCGGTATTCAAACCCGTATCGCCTTCGCCTATCCGCTTGTAATCTTTTGCAACCGGCAGTATTTTATAGTTTTTCCCATCTGTTAATGCAAATACTGAACACTCAATTCCGGATAGAAACTCCTCAATTACAACCGTTTCACTTGCCTGTCCAAACATTCCTTCAAGCATTTCAGACAATGATTTTTCTGCTTCTATACGATCTTCAATTATCAACACTCCCTTTCCAGCAGCGAGACCGTCGGCCTTAAGGACATAAGGCGCTTTTAAACTGCGAATAAAATCAATTCCTTCGGACAGGTTATCTTTTGTTACTGAAAAATAAGCCGCCGTAGGAATTCCATGACGGATCATGAACGCTTTTGCAAAATCTTTGCTTCCCTCAAGTCGTGCTCCCTGACTAACCGGTCCGATAACACTGACATTTTTCAATAATTCATCGGCAAGAAAAAAATCATGAATACCTTCAACAAGTGGAACTTCAGGCCCGACAACAACCATTTCGATATTGTTTTCCAAAACAATCTTTCGGATCGCGTGAAAATCAGTAACTCCAATTTCGATGTTGGTTCCAAATTCAATAGTTCCGGCATTCCCCGGAGCGATGAAGAGCTTATTAACTTTCGGACTCTGGCTGATTTTCCAGGCAAAAGCATGTTCCCTTCCACCTGAGCCAATAATGAGGATATTCATATTTCTTTAATCTGTTATTCAATGGTTGGCAAATATATTAAATTAAGGTATCTTCACGGCTTAGGATCTCAAAATTAATCTAACAAATTATGGAAAAAAGTCTAACGAGACGCCAATTTATTCATAGCAGTGTTGTTGCCGGCATCGGTATTGCAGCTGTCGACCCTTATACTGCATGGGCCGCTTCCCGAAAATCAGGCATGAAACTTGGACTGGTAACCTACCAATGGGCAAAAGACTGGGATCTGCCAACGCTTATTGCCAATTGTGTGAAAACCGGTGTGCTTGGAGTTGAGCTTAGAGCTGACCATGCCCACGGTGTTGAAGCTAAATTAAATGCGAATCAGCGTTCTGAAGTAAAGAAGATGTTCGCAGACAGTCCGGTCACTTGTATTGGTTATGGTGCCAATTTTGAATATCACAGTCCGGATCCTGCAAAACTCCGTTTAAATATAGATCAAACTAAAGAATACATCAAGCTTTGCAAGGATATCGGAGCCTCGGGAATAAAGGTAAAACCAAATGATTTGCCGGCGGGAGTGGCAAAAGAAAAAACCATTGCTCAGATTGCTGCTTCATTCAACGAAATTGGGAAATTTGGGCGCGAGTATGGTCAGTTAATCCGGGTTGAAGTTCATGGAAACAAAACACAGGAATTGCCTAATATGAAAGCTATTTTCGATCAGGTGACAGAGAAAAATGTTAAGATTTGCTGGAACTGCAACGATCAGGATCTTCTCCCTCCGGGACTTACAGATAACTTCAACAGCGTTAAGAAATGGTTTGGAGATACCGTTCATGTCCGTGAGCTTAATGTGGGAGATTATCCATACCAGCAGCTTTTTAATTTATTTACAGGAATGGATTATAACGGCTGGATCCTAATGGAAGCCAGAACAGACCCAGCCGATAAAATCGGTGCACTAAAAGAACAGCTGGCACTTTTCAATCAATTAATAGCAAATTCGAAAAAAGGCTAAATTCGGCTCGCATTAAAAATTATTTACAAACTGTTATGAATTCCAAACAGGTTTTTATTGAACATATCGGTCCTGTCACAATCAACAAAAACCATCGGTCTACCAGGATCAAAATCACAGTCAAGCCTAACGGAACCACAACAGTGACTTTGCCATGGATAGCGTCGTTTCAGAGTGGCGAGAAATTTATCGCAGAACATTTGCAATGGATCGTTCAAACAAAAGAAAAATTATTTAAAAAGCAAGGTCCTCCTAAATTGATTGAAGCGGGACACATTTTCTCGACCCGTAATTACCACTATCAGGTTGGTTCGGCAAAAGTTCCAAAACCAAGGATACGATATGCAGAAAACGATCGCCACATATTTTTTGAATATCCTGATAATCTGATGCTTGAATCAGATAACATCCAGTTAAATCTTCGGTTGATGATCGAAAATGTACTTCGTTTTGACGCAAAAAAATATCTGCCGGCACGAATCGCAGAACTGGCAACGAACCTTGGTTATACTTTCAGCAAAGTGACGATAAAAAATAATAAAACGAACTGGGGAAGTTGCTCTAACCGGAAAAATATCAATTTAAACCTTCACCTCATGCGATTAAGTGACCAACTAATCGATTATATCCTGGTACACGAACTTGTTCATACCGTTATTCCCAACCATGGACCAGATTTTAAGGCCACAATGCACAGACATTTTCCGGAAAGCGCCAAAATGGAGCGGGAATTAAAATCAATGAGAACGGGGATTTTTTAATTAATAGATGTGTAAGAGACCTGCATGATCGGCCATCATGGTAAGAAAATAAGAAAGAAGAAAAGCAAATATGGGTGCAACAAACCAAATAATCCAAAGCCGTTTTACCACTTTATTGGAAAAAGTTGCAGACCATCCCTTCTTGGACACACTTAATGCCAGAATTGCAAATGTATTTAATTGAACCAGGGAAGTCGGAATTCCACGGCTTACAGATGCGGCAAGCAGCAGCGTAGCCGTAATAACGGATATAATTGAAGCTTCCACTTTCCCGATTTCGACTATTTCAATTCCGGTTTTTACAATTAATTTCCGTCCAAAGATTGAGCTTCCGATTCCAAATGAAGGAGCAATAATCAAAGTTGCAAGAATCATGATCAATACAAAATTACCTCCTGTCGGATTGATATGCAACTCATTGGTTATCATCGATGCAATTGGCCCGGAGGCATTTGCAACGTTATTCGATCCAATTGAAAAGGCTACATAACAGCTGGTTATGATTACGATCCACCTAAAGAATGATTGCCTTTTAATGGTTTGGAAATAACCCGGATTCCGGACATCAAATCGTTTTATGAAAACATTGGCAATCAAATACATAATTCCAAAGGAGACGATCGGAAGCAAAATCCACATAGGAATGATCTCCAGAAAAACTTTTTTTGTGTTGAGTTGTCCCATATAATGAGCCGGGGCAGCTAAAGCAAGTACTGTTGATTGTGAGGTCGATTGAGGAACTCCGAGAAGATTAGCGAAAAGCAACGAAAGGGCAACAGAAAAAAGAATGATCGTCGTCAGTGTGTAATTAAGACTTTCCGCAGGAATAATCCCCTTACCGAGTGTAATGGCAGTATTTTTCCCGGCAAGCAACGCTCCTACAAGGACACATAATCCGAAAAGACCTGGAATCAGATCTTTTCGCAAAATGCCTGATCCATAAGCAGTTGCAAAAGAAGGAGAAGTTCCGCTTCCTCCCATATTGATTGCCAGAAACATGGCAACTAAAAATGGAAGAAGCAATCCATTAAGCATTGGAGACAACATAATCAAAAAAATTGTTTGCGAAGATATTCAATTAAGACCAAAGCACAAACAAATTTTGTAATCATCAAAAAAACAAAGACCTTTGGAACAAAAAATGATACGAAAACACAAATCACAATGATTAAATGGGATAAATTGATCGCCGACCGCCGGCTGGGGCTTGAAGCACGTGTCATTCAGGATGTGGACGATATCCGTTCCATCTTCCAGCGTGATTATGACCGGATTATTTTTTCGTCACCATTTAGACGACTTCAGGATAAAACGCAGGTATTTCCACTCCCCGGGAGTATTTTTGTACACAACAGACTCACCCATTCGCTGGAAGTGGCGAGCGTGGGCCGTTCGCTGGGTAATCTGGTTACGGCCGCTTTAAACCCCGGTTATGGATTCAAATTACAAAATCTGGTCAGTGAAATAGGCGCTATTGTCTCAGCAGCTTGTCTGGCTCATGATTTAGGTAACCCTCCCTTCGGCCATTCAGGAGAAAGTGCAATCGCGGATTTTTTCAAAAGAGGAAGCGGAGTAAAATATCGAAATGATGTTTCAGAAGAACAGTGGATGGATTTCACGTGTTTCGAAGGAAATGCCAACGCCTTCAGGGTACTTAGTCATCAGTTCAACGGAAAAAGAAATGGCGGTTTTGCGCTTACATACAGCACATTAGCAAGTATCGTTAAATATCCTTATGAATCGGTGCTATCCGGAGGAAAACCTAAGTTCGGATTTTTTCAAAGTGAAAAGGAATTATTCCGCAAAATAGCAATGCGTCTTGAGATGGTTCAAATCTCGGATAATCCGCTGCACTTTATGAGGCATCCATTAGTCTATCTGGTTGAAGCAGCGGATGATATCTGCTATCAGATTATGGATGTTGAAGATGCTCACAAACTTAAAATTCTAACCTCAGATGAAACAGAAAGTCTGCTGCTTAGGTTTTTCGATGCCGATAAAGACCAGATTATACTTGAAACCATCAGTGTCAATTTAGAACTTGTTAGCGATAACAACGAAAGGATTGCCTACCTCCGTGCAATGGTGATTGGGAAACTAACCAAGGAATGTGCCTCAATTTTTATTTCGCGAATCGATTCGTTTAACAATTCAGAGAAAATAATACCGCTTTTCGATTCATTACCTGAACCTTCGAAAAGTGCAATGGCTCAGATAAAAAGTATTTCACTGGAAAAAATATACAATGACAGAGCAGTCATCGAAATTGAAATTGCAGGTTATAAGATACTTGGAACCCTTCTTGAAGCATTTATTACAGCGGTTGTAGAACCCGACAGTTTTCTGTCAAAGAAGCTGTTAACTTTGATTCCTTCGCAATATCAGAACCCTGATGAATCAATGTATGGCAAAATACAGTCAGTAGTTGATTTTGTATCAGGAATGACTGATCTTTTTGCACTTAACCTCTATCGCAAAATCACAGGAATGGAGCTGCCCGGCATCGCATAAAAACAAGCGCTTTGCGATTATGTATACTAAACACAAATCCCTTCTGATGAAATCCTTGATATATACTTTCTTTGGCATCTGCAGTCCTCTTGTCTTTTGGCAATGCAGCTGTCAAACCTCTGTCATGGAAATAAAATCAACGTCATTTTTCAATATCCGACACTTAGTGCAGTTTGACACCATCACTGTCTGTAGTGTTCCAAAGCAGGAAAACCCTGCAAACGAATGATCGAAGCCTATAAAATGGAGGAGACCTATACTTTTACGCATCAGGAAGGAGTATTACTCGGATACAAATTCCCGGAAGCTATGATTCGGTGTTGGAAAAAAATCTGGTCAATAAATCCGTGTCGTTAATCTCTTTTACAAAAGATTCTAATGTTGACTTTGGCACATCGAAAATATCCAAAATCAATAACCCATCGACGCAATCATTAAATTTGGGGTCAACATTAAAAGATGCAATTTTGGCATTCAGACTAAGATATTTTTTTAAAAGAATAGGTAAACCACTATTGTACTGATCGATGTCTCCGATAAACCGATCGAGCGAATGTAAATCAGGAGTCATATTTTCGAGAGCAATATTCAAATGCGAATCGTTAGTGGTCACTTTGAATCGATTGCGTGGCTTTACAAAAGCAGCTCGTTTATAATCGAAAAAATTAGCCATTAT
This sequence comes from Mariniphaga sp., assembly GCA_037133495.1. Lineage (GTDB taxonomy): Bacteria > Bacteroidota > Bacteroidia > Bacteroidales > Prolixibacteraceae > JAAFHB01. Next base: position 18,845 of record JBAXOA010000022.1, read on the forward strand.
ATACCTAATAATAAGCTCCTTGGATATATTGGAATAAGTATTGCTAATGCTCACCGGACCAATCAGATATCGGTATTCGGGGTTCTTCAGTAAGAGATAGATAATTCCCTTCCAAAGTAAGAAAAGCGGCAATGGTTTACGCTGATAATCTTTCACAATAAACGAACGTCCCAGCTCCAATGATTGTTTCAAAGTCTCCCGGAACCCGCTTTTCATTTTAAAAAGGCTTTGGGTATAGAATCCTTTGGTTCCAAATTGCTCGCAAATATCAAGTCCTTTTCCAACCCGATAACCGCCAACAATTTGCTGTCCATCGTTATCCCAGATTATTAACTGATAATAATAAAGATCAAACTCGTCAAGATCAGTAGCCTGATTGGTTCCCTCGCCAATTTCGCGAAAGGTGATTTCACGTAGCCGTCCCAGCTCATTCATCACAATGGGTATTCGATTTGATGGGACGCAAAATACCGAGTAATTTTTAATTGTAAAAAGATGATACTCTTTATCAAGTCCACTTATCTCCTTGCAAATCAAATCTCCAGGTTGCGGATCAGCAATCGGCAAAGGGAGGGGCTGACTTTTAAGCGAAGAATTAAAAAATCTTTTAACCTCAATTCCGGAATCCAGACAATAGGTTTTTGAACGCAAATATCTTCCAAGCTGATGAACATCTGCAAACTTATCCTGTTCTTTTACTGATATAGGGTTACCGATTCTGATTTTAATCGTTTTATTTTTCTTATTGATTACTTCGGAAGGAAGTTTAGCTGTTCGCAATGAAGGGTGTATTCGTCCCAGAAGGTGAAATAAGCGACTATTACTTCCATGGAAGTAGATAGGGACCACAGGTATCTTGGCTTTTTTAATGAATCTCAGTGCTGAAATTAACCATTCGCGGTCAGTAATGGTTTTTGATGCGTAAGTGGTTGAGACTTCCCCGGCAGGGAAAAAGCTTAAAACGCCTCCGTTGTTAAGATGATCCAAGGCGGTTTTTAATCCGCCGATGCTTGAAGGGGCATTCGGCTGATTTTCAAACGGATTGACTGGCAAAAAGTAATCGGAAATAGGTTCGACTTTCTTTAATAAAAAATTGGCAATTACCTTATGATCAGGACGAGCCATTGAAAGAAGCTTTATCAGGAGTATGCCATCAATTCCGCCGTAAGGGTGATTTGAAACGGTGATAAAACTACCGTTGGCCGGGAGTTTTTTCAAATCATTCTCGTCAAATTCGATTGTAACATTCAGGTACTTAATAATACCATCGATTGAATCAATCCCCTTTGTATCGCTGATATTGTCGTATAATTTATTGATTTGGTTAAACTGCAACAGACGCATTAATAACCGGGCAAAATACTCCCCACCCAGGTATTGCATTAATGGACTGACCTTCAATAAGTCCTGTGGTTTGACTAGTTTCATTTAGAATAGAATGATTTAGTTTTCAAAATTAGAAAAAGGGATCAATAAATGCTATTTTTTTTCTGTCAATACACCAAAATGCCAAAACCGGCCAAAATGAATTACTTTTGCAGGTACAAATGAAAGATTTAGAAAGAAATTCGACAAGCAGATGGCTTCCGACTTCCGCCAAAGAGATTGAAGCTCTGGGATGGGATCAGCCGGATGTGATCCTGTTTTCAGGGGATGCCTATGTTGATCACCCCTCATTTGGGGCAGCAGTGATCGGCAGAATAATGGAACGTGAAGGATTACGCGTTGCAATTGTTCCTCAGCCGAATTGGCAGGATGATTTACGCGATTTTAAGAAACTGGGTAAACCTCGTCTTTTCTTTGCCATCACAGCGGGCTGTATGGATTCGATGGTTAATCATTATACCGCCAACAAAAGAAAGCGTTCGAATGATTCCTATACACCGGATGGTCGTGCCGGAGCCAGGCCTGACTATGCAAGCGTTGTTTATTCGAATATTCTGAAGAACATCTATCCTGATATTCCAATAGTAATTGGTGGAATTGAAGCCTCCCTGCGCCGTGTTACTCATTATGATTATTGGTCGGATATGTTAAAGCCATCCATTTTGGTTGACACAAAAGCAGATCTGCTCGTTTATGGAATGGGTGAAAAATCGATTGTTGAAGTAATTCAAAAACTTAAAGAGGGCACTCCGTTTCGCGAGATTACCACCGTCCCGCAAACTGCTTTTATAATAGATAGTACAGCCACCTATTCAACTAACAGCGAATGGGAAGAGCTGGAACTAAACTCTCATGAAGCATGTCTTAAGGAAAAGCTGAATTATGCTAAAAATTTCAGGCATATTGAAGAAGAGTCGAATAAGATGGCATCCCGAAAACTGATCCAGAATTTTCAAAATAAAAAGATCATTATCAACCCATCATATCCCTTGCTGACCACCAGTGAGCTAGACAGTTACTACACACTTCCCTTCACACGTCTTCCTCATCCCCGTTACAAAAACAAAGGTCCAATCCCGGCCTACGAAATGATTCGTCACTCCGTAAATATTCACAGGGGATGTTTTGGAGGCTGCACTTTTTGTACCATTTCAGCACATCAGGGAAAATTTATTGCCTCGCGTTCGGAAGAATCGGTACTTGCAGAAGTGAAAGAGGTAACTCAAATGGCAGATTTTAAAGGATATATTTCTGATGTTGGTGGGCCTTCGGCCAATATGTACAAAATGGAAGGCAAACATCTGGTAATGTGCCAGGCATGCCGCAGACCTTCTTGTATTTTCCCCGATATTTGCACAAACCTGAACACTGATCATCGCGCAATGACTTCGCTCTACCGGAAAGTTGCCGCGGTACCAGGGGTTAAAAAAGCATTTATTGGCAGCGGAATCCGCTACGACCTTATCTTTCACAAAACGAAAGATGAAAAAATCAACAAAGCAAATGAAGATTATCTTGAAGATGTTATCATAAATCATGTGTCGGGGCGATTGAAAGTTGCGCCGGAGCACACAGCTGATAAAGTACTGAAGATCATGCGAAAACCTTCGTTTGATATCTTTTTTACACTGAAAAAGTTTTTCGACAGAGTAAATCAGGCCAATGGTTTAAGGCAGCAATTAATTCCTTATTTCATTTCCAGTCATCCGGGAAGCAGTAATGCCGAAATGGCAGAACTTGCTGCTGAAACAAAGGGACTTGATTTTAAGTTGGAGCAGGTGCAGGATTTCACTCCTACGCCGATGACTTTGGCTACGGTGATTTATTATTCAGGATATCACCCTTATACTTTGGAGAAGATAAGTACTGCCAGAGAAGCCAATAAAAAACTCACTCAACGAAAATTTTTCTTCTGGTACAAGCCCGAAAACCGCACTGAATTGATTGGTGAGCTCAAAAAAATGAACCGGCCCGATCTTATTCAGAAATTATTTGGAAAGAAATAAATAGCAATCCGTATTTCTACTTGCATTCGGTGATTAAGGGCTAATATTAAACTACCCTATCGAAACTTACCTAACGCCCAAGATATCAGCCTCTAAATCAACTAATTGCGCCAATATTATCGAATTTTTATCCTTTTTAAGAATGGTGAATTCGTAATTATCGAAACTAAATTTCTCGTTCAGATTCGGGATTCTGCCTAAATTAAGAATCAGATAGCCTGCAAGCGTTTCGTAATCTTCATTCTGTGTTAACGAATGAGGAAGCAAATCATTGATATCATCGAGTGAAGCAGATGCAAGCACGGTGTAACTTTTTTCCCCTTTTTTCTCAACAAATGGAATCTCATTGTCATATTCGTCCTGAATTTCTCCCACGAGCTCCTCTAAAATATCCTCCATTGTCACAATTCCTTGCGTACCACCATATTCATCAATAACAACTGCAATTTGCTGATGCTTTAGCTGGAACTCTTTCAGAAGCTGGGCGATTCGTTTAGTCTCAGGAATCATCAAGACCGAACGCATTACTTTAGATATAATAACCGGTTCATGCTTGCGCAACAAAATCAGGATATCTTTAAGATAAACGACTCCAACAATATTGTCTAATGAGTCAGCATAACAGGGAATTCGGGAGTAATTCTCTTCAATCAGACTGTCCAGCAAATGCTCCTGAAAATCATTTACATCAATGGCAACCACTTGAGTACGGGGTATCATAATCTGTTTGGCAGTGCGTTCCGAGAATTCAAAAGCATTTTTAATAATGTCATAATCAGCCTGTTCTATTTCACCACTCTCCTTCCCCTGCTGTACAAGATATTTTAATTCATCGCTGCTGTGTACTTCCTGACCTTGAACAGTTGAGATACCAAGCGCTTTTAGAAGCAGATTTGCAGTTCCGTTTAATACATAGATAAAGGGGCGAAAAATAAAAAAGAAGAATTGAAGTGGCATTGCAATGATGAGAACCGTGCGCTGCGAGCGCTGAATCGCTATCGATTTAGGAGCCAATTCCCCAAAAATAATATGCAAAACAGTGATTATTATAAAAGCAACAGGTAAGGCAATATGGTGAGCCATTTCCGGTGCAACTTCAAATCCGGTAAGAGCCATCAGGTTTAAGATTATTTTAGAGACAACAGGTTCGCCAATCCAGCCCAAACCAAGACTTGCCAAAGTAATTCCGAGCTGGGTGGCTGCCAGGTATTTATCGAGGCGGGAAACAATGTGCCTTGCGACGATTGCGAAACGATTACCATTCTGAACTTTAAGCTCCAACTGAGAAGTCCTGACTTTAACAATGGCAAATTCAGCTGCGACAAAAAAACCATTGAGAAAAACGAGCAAAAAGGTGATAAGTAAGTCTGCGATCATCCGTTCTTTATTAATCTAATCCACAAATATATATAATTTAGAGGATGATTTCTAAATTTTGCGGTTTACTTCCATATCTCCAAGATGCAGATCAAGCGCCTTTACCGATATCTGAATTTCAAGAATAGAGATGCCTAAAGATGCAATTAATAAGAGAAGTGCGATACCAAACATCCATATGGCAAGCAATGAGCTCCCGACAAAAATCAAAAACATTGTGAAAACACAGAGAAAAAGGCTCGACACTCCTAATATCTGCATATATTTGGTAAGATAGAGGCGTCGTCGAAGATTTGCAATCTGGCCGAGTAATACCTCGTTTGGATTTATTTTGAATTTCTCGTGAAGACTCCTGATTAGTGTGGCGTAACTTAAAAACCTATTCGTATAAGCGAGCATAATCAACGAAATAGCTGAGAATAAAAGAGCCGGCGTTGTTAGGGTAATTTCTTCATGCATGACTCATTTCTTATATTATTTAAACTTTGAAACTAAATCTAGACATCGCAAATAAGCACCGATTTTCGTAATGATTCCAGTTTATCTGCTTGAGCAGGCACGAACTCCTGCCCGACAAAGCCTTTATACCCAGCAGCAACCAACGCCTTCATTATAGCCGGATAATAAAGTTCCTGCGTATCATCCAGTTCATGCCTGCCCGGAACACCTCCGGTATGAACATGCCCGATGTACTTAATATTTTTTTGGATAGTGTCAATAATATTTCCCTCCATGATCTGCATATGATAAATATCATAGAGAAGTTTAAAACGGTCGGAACCAACCATTTCGCAGAGAGCGACACCCCATGTAGTTTTATCACACTGATAATCAGCATGACCATAACTATTCAAAAGTTCCATTATGATGGTAACGCCATGTTTTTCAGCCAGTGGCATGAGCTTTCGAAGTGCGATGGCGCAATTAACCATACCTACATTATCATTTTGACCTTCGCGGTTTCCGGAAAAACAGATCAGATTTGGAACTCCGGCCTCGGCAGCTTTAGGAATCATCGCCTCAAAATCAGCAATCAGTTTATTATGATTGGCAATCCGGTTAAATCCTTTAGGAATACCATAATCTGTTGCATATCCAACGGCACACTTCAAACCAAACTTTTTGACTATCGCCCAATCCTTCTCCGCCAATAATTCGACAGATTCAAGTCCCATTTCCGCACAAGATTTGGAAAAGTCTTCCAGTGGGATATTCCCGTAACACCACTGGCTCACCGAATGGCGAATATTCCCCTTGAGTTTTACATTTTCTGTTGCTGAATTTGCAAAAGCGCTGGCAGAAGGAAATCCAGCAGCAGATACAGCGGCAATTCCGGCTGCACTTCCAATCATTTGTCTCCGGTTCATAATAATGAGTATAATGAGTATAAATTTATGCTATTCACAATTATTCCTAGAACCTGATAAGTACTGCTCCTGCAGAATAGCCTCCGCCAAACACTGTTATTCCGACCAATGAATCGGTTGGAATCGAATCAATATTTTGCGAAAGACAGATACCGGTACTCGCGCAACCTGTGTTTCCAAATTCTTCGATATTGGAGAGCACTTTCTTAGGTTGTAAATTTAGTTGTTTGATCAAATTCGCAATAATTCTGTGGTTCGCCTGATGCGGAATGATAAAATCAAGATCTTCGACGGTAAAGCTACAATTTTCAAGTGTTTTTTCGAGTGCCACGCGCATAAAATTACAGGCATGCATAAAAACATCTCTTCCGTCGGGCATTTGAAGTCCGCCGTCAGCAGGACGCAGATAAACCGCTTCTGTTCCTTTACCGATATGACCCAACCCACGGGTAAAAATATTCAGTATCTCACCCGGCTTAGGTCCGACAGGCTCTTCGGAGATGAAAAGCGCTGTTGCACCGTCGCCCCATAAGTGGCCGCTTTTTTCGCATGTTTCATTGCTGTAAAGCGTGTTATGCTCAACGGCGATAACCAGAGCACGTGATGCCTTCCCCAAAGCAAAGTAACCTTCGACTATTTCAAGCGCATTTACCAAAGATGAGCATGCCGATGAAACATAAATTACCTGAGCTTCCGGAATTCCAAACTCCCGCTGTACCGTATGCCCAATTGTCGCAACAGTATCGTATGGGGTATAAGATGCTCCAATAATTAAATCAACCTCTTTAATATCAAACGGCAAGGCTTTCAGAGCTCTCGATACTGCCTCAATAGCCATGGTGTTCGCGTTCTCACCTTCGGCAGCCTTCGATCGTGTTCTGATGCCTGTACGGTCAAAAATCCATTCGTCTTCCAAGCCGTTAATGTCCTTAAAATATTCATTTGGAACACGTTGCTTCGGAACGTAATGCGAAATTGTATTTATAAACATTCTCATAATTAAAAAATCAAAAATTGCAAATTAAGCGGAGGCTTTGATGCCCCTAAATAATATTTTCTGCCAAAGCTCGAGTGTTCGGTGGGAGGGTTTCCCAAAATCATTAAGTATAAATTGCGTTTCAAGCCCTTTTAAAGTTGTAAGGGCGAGGACAGCAGTATTCTCAAAGTCATCGACGATGAATACTCCTGATTGCGTCCCTTCCTCAAAGATTGAGGCAAGGCACTCCTTTTCATGTTTATCAATTACCTGGCGAAAATGCTCAATCTTCTCACTTCTGGTTAAAAATTCCATCCGGAGTAACCGATCCTTGCTGATCAGATTTTGAATAGCTCTCATATGCACTAACATGAACTTAGCTATCTTCTTTTCTGGTGCAATATTTAGTTTTGAAACCTTGCTGAATTTTTCAATGATCAACGCTACTTCATTCCTGATCACCTCATGATAAAGTTCCTCACGCGTTTTAAAATAGGTATAGATGGTTCTTCTTCCTAATCCGGAAGCCTTGGCAACATCATCCATGGTGGCATTATTCCCGCCCAATTGGGCAAAAACAATCTTGGCAACGCTAAGAATAGTATGACGTGTGGTGTCTCTCAAAACAGAAAAATTGCACAAAAATAGATTTCGTGTGCAAAAGTAATCCTTTTTTAATACCCCAATAGAATTTTATAAATTGTTAACTATTCCTGATTTAAAGAATCACAAAATACAGATTTGATCCCACCAGTCCGTTGCAGACCAATCATCAGAAATGCCGTTATTAAACTTCACACCATTCAGGGTAAATTGAACTAAGCTCAAATCTTCGGCCGAGGCTTCGGCATAGCCCGACTGTGTTTCATGAACCCTTACCGCTTGTAACTTCACATTTTGCTCACCATTAACCAATTTAGCATTAGATATAATGTGGTTAAAGACGAAAAAAAACAACAGGGCAAATCCTTCCGCCGAAGGAGAAACGGGAATTTCTGCCACTCGTGTATTGATGCGGTAAATTGCCTCTTTAACTGCTGTATTTTCACAATCCCACAGGGTATAAGCGTGGTCGAAACAACGAATAAATTCAGCAACATCATTGAGAAGCACAAAATCCATCACCATAAAACCATTATCGAGATGATCAGATTTTATAAATACTTCAACTTCATATGAGTGGCCATGTATATTTTCACGGCAATGCTTCGAAGTACAATTGCGAACGATATGCGCCCCTTCGAACCGAAATTTTTTCCTGATAATCATTATTTATCAATTTTAAGAATCAAAATAAGATTAGGATATTTATTTATCTGCAACCAAACGATCCTGAGCCATTCGATTGTTAAACTGTTGTATAATTGCCTTAAATAGCTGTTGTTCAGCAGAATAGTGCTCCAAAACAATCAAATTTTCAAGCAGATAAGGATCTTTTTTTCGGTTAAACACGGCAGTAAGTCTATCCTCAGTAAAATAATAAGCATAATCGCCATAAAGGAATTGGTAGGAATCTTCGAGGTAATTGATAACAAACCGTTGCGATGACTGATCGAAAAGATTATTTCCAAAGGCCACGTAGGGTTTAGGATAATTGAGATATCCCAGAACAGTAGGCATAATATCGATTTGCTGGGCCAAAGATTCGTCGTTTCCATGGAGGCTGCCATCGCCTTTGAAAAATATCAGCGGAGCCGCATAGTAATTAACTGCTGTCTTATATTCTTTAAAATCGGATTCAGAGCAATGATCAGACGTAATAACGAAAAGAGTATTTTTAAACCACGGCATCCGGGCCGCTTTATCGAAAAACGCTTTCAAGGCCATATCGGTGTATCGGATACATTTCTGAAGCGGCATATGCTCTTCCGGAAATCGTTCAATATATTGCGACGGAACCTTAAATGGGTGATGTGACGATACTGAGAAAATAGTTGTAAAGAATGGCGGCTTCATTTGATTCATCCTATCAGCAAAAAACTGGAAAAAAGGTTCATCCCAGATTCCCCAGACACCATCGAATCCATCATCATTACCATATTCATCCTTTCCGGCATAGCTGTGAAAACCGGCAATTTTTGCAAAAGCATCAAAACCCATGGAACCATTGGGCGCGCCATGAAAAAATGCTGTTTGATAGCCTTCTTTTGACAATAATCCGGCAAGACTGTTGATTTTGTTTCCAGACCGCTCCGAAATCACATAAGGCAGCACCAACGCAGGAATACTGGCTGTAATTGAAGGAATTGCATCAATAGACTTGCGTCCGTTTGCAAAAGCATTTGAGAACACTAAACTCTTGCCGATCAGAGAATCAAGAAATGGTGTATAACCCTTGTATGTTCCGTTATTCAGCTGATGGTTCAATGATCCGACAAATTCGCGGCTAAAGCTTTCGAGAATGATAATCACCACATTGTCTTTCCTCAAAGCCTCGGTCGGTTTGGGAACTCTAACCGGAGAATAAACACTATTCAGCTCATCTTCAGAGCTAAAATAGTGTTTTACTTCGAATGCCTTTTTGCCCCATGTTCGCAAAATACAAAATGGGGTATTGTGGACTAACGACATCTCTTCGGGCGAATTAACATATTTCCCGGCATTATTCATGTTGATTGGTCTGGTGCTTGGCATATATCCTCCACGCATTCCAGCAACACTTAACCCGGAAAACACAATTAATGAAATAACTGAAAGTATAATATAGTTCCAGCTTCGCACTTTTAGTGATGGAGACGGCTCGACAAACGAATATAGCTTAGCAAGCAGCCATATAGTAATCAACCAAATCAGAGCGATATACCAGAAATCGCGAAAAAAAGTTAAAATCAGCCTTGTATTTCCGATATCATAACTTACAATATCAAATACACTGGCTGTTGTTCTTTTTAGTATAAAGCGATAGTAAACAATATCGATATCATTGAAAGCAAATCCAATACTGTTTAAGACAATAAATATCCATTTCAGCAAACGTTGATACCAAGACTGAAATTTAAATGAGAACGGAAGCAGGTAAAGGAGAAAATAAAGCGCATTCAGGTACAATACGGCACTTGTGTCAAACATTATCCCACCTCTCATTATGCGAACGAAAGAAGCCGGATCAATATTGGGAAACATCGAAGTATTGAACAGAAAAAAGATAATGCGCCCCACCGAATATAATAACATAACGAGCAGGAACCTGTAAATCATTACCAGGTACTCGTTGAGCAGGCGTTTCCTATTTGTTCCAATAATAAAATTCATATTAAATTTAGGATTGTGCAGGTAAAATTAACAGCTTATTTGGTATTAATCACGAATTTAACATTCATTAAATACGCATGATCCAAATACCCCGGAATTTTAAAACCTTGAGGCTCTGTTTTGCCGGATATTAGCTTAAAATGAAGAAACCCGACGGGTTTTAAAAATCCGTCGGGTTTCTATTAAAACAGACTTTAATTACTTTTCGAAGCGGGCTTCAATTGCAGTAACCTGGTTTGCCAATTCCTGAGGAAGTGTAGATCCGAAAGCGGCATATTGCTCACGAACCAAATCAAGCTCATCCTTCCACAGACCTTTGTCAACGGTAAGCAGTTCGGCCATATTTGCATCAACTCCACTTAGACCAACGGTATTGATTGAACCTAATTGAGGAACAAATCCGATGGCTGTTTCATCAGCAGCTGCTGTTCCTGTAACTCTTTCGAAAATCCATTGCAATACGCGGATGTTATCACCATAACCAGGCCAAAGGAATTTACCCTGGGCACTCTTACGGAACCAGTTAACATTGAATATTTTGGGAAGCTTTGTTTTATCAGGCGCTGTTTCACCCAATTTAACCCAATGACCAAAATAATCCCCCATATTGTAACCACAGAATGGCAACATTGCAAACGGGTCGCGACGAACGCCTGCTTTTAAGCCAATGGCAGCAGCAGTAACTTCAGAACCTACGATAGATCCCATGAAAACTCCATGGTTCCAGTCAAATGACTGATAGACCAATGGAACAGTTCCCGGACGGCGACCACCAAACAGGATTGCAGAGATAGGAACACCTGTTGGATTTTCCCAATCTTTATCAATTACAGGACACTGGTATGCCGGTGCAGAAAAGCGGGCATTTGGATGAGCAGCCGGTTTCCCATTGGCTGCATCGTAAACTTCATTCGTCCAGGTAATTGTACCTTCAGGTGCATCGTAACCGATACCTTCCCACCAGATGTCGCCATCAGGTGTTAGACCTGTATTTGTAAAAATAGTGTTTGCTCTTGCAGACAACATCGCATTTGGATTGGTATCCATCGATGTAAACGGAGCAACTCCAAAGAAACCGGCTTCAGGATTAATCGCGTAAAGCTGACCATCTTTGCCAAATTTCATCCAGGCGATATCGTCACCAACCGTTTCAACTTTCCATCCCGGAATGGTTGGGACGAGCATGGCAAGGTTTGTCTTACCACATGCACTTGGGAAGGCAGCGGCAATATATTTCTTAATGCCGTCGGGATTAGTAATGCCCATGATGAGCATATGCTCAGCAAGCCATCCCTGCCTTTTGGCCATATTTGATGCAATACGAAGCGCAAAACATTTCTTTCCAAGTAACGCATTACCGCCGTAACCGCTGCCGTACGAAAGAATTTCGTTGGTATCTGGGAAATGACAAATATATTTATCTTCAATCGGAGCACAAGGCCATTTTACATCTTCCTGTCCTGGTTCCAAAGGAGCACCTACTGAGTGGATACAAGGCACAAATTCTCCGTTACCCAGAACATCCAGTACAGCTTTGCCCATGCGGGTCATAACTTTCATATTCACAACAACATAAGGCGAGTCAGTTAACTCAATGCCAATGTGAGCGATATCGGAACCAAGCGGACCCATGCTGAAAGGAATAACATACATGGTGCGGCCTTTCATACATCCCTTGAAAAATCCTGTCAAAGTTGCTTTCATCTCTACCGGATCAGCCCAGTTATTCGTTGGCCCGGCATCTTCCTGCTTTGCAGAACAGATATAAGTCCTGTTTTCAACGCGGGCTACATCACTTGGATCGGACTGGAAATAATAGCTTCCAGGACGTTTTTTTTCATCCAGCTTAACTGCCATACCACTGACGACCATTTCGCCTAATAAACGATTATTTTCTTCTTCGGAACCATCACACCAGTAAACTTTTTCCGGCTGACAAAGTGCTGCCCATTCGTTTACCCAATTAATTAATTTCTGATTACTAGTCATTTAACTTATTTTTTACACTCAATTATTATATAAAAACGCTATTGTAATTTACTGAATCTATTTTTGTTCAATATAGTCCTGGCAGGCCAGGTAAATATTTTCTACTAATTGTGGAATTTTTGACTGTGGCACAGCTGAGAAAGCCAGTCTGATCAAATTTCCAAAAACAATCACCCCGGTGCTGTATTTGTCGAGCAGAATTTTCCTGATCGCCTCAGCTTTTAAAGTATCTTTTAATTCAATACACATAAAATAACCTGAATTAAATGGCAACGCCGTAAAAAATTCACGATATTTAACATCGGTAAGCACTTGAATTACTGATTGATATCTTGAATTAAGTGTCGCGAACTTCTCTTTTTTATCTGCTTCATACTGGGGAGAAAAGTAGGCCTGATGTAGCAAAGACTGGGAGAGATGACTTACATTCGATATATTTCCACGAACGGCTCCTGCGGTTTTGTTCTCAAGCGCCTCGTATAATTCAGGAGTTCCATTTTTCACACCAAATGAGATAAATCCAACTCTGAAACCCCAAACGTAATCCTCTTTTGTAGCCCCGTCCAGTTTTACAGCGAGCACTCTCTCGCTTAAATTACATAGCCGGGTAAATATTGATTCTGTGTAAACATTATTTTCGTAAACTAAACCGAAATAAGCATCATCTATAAGCGCAACAACATTTTTCCCTTGATCAGCTTGTTTTTTAATTGCCTCAACAATCGGAGTTATTTCAGAATTAAGTGGAGTATATCCTGTTGGATTATTAGGGAAATTGAGTAAAAGAACGATTTTCCCATCTATGGCATCCAGGGTTTCGGTGAATCCATCCACATTAAAACCTCCGTTCTTGAACAGTGGAAAAGTAACAACTTTACCTTTAAATGCGTTTTCGAAAATCAGCGAATAATTTTCCCAGAAAAGATCAGGAATAACAACAGTATCACCTTCATCTACAAATAAATAACCAGACATACTTATTCCATGAGTCAATCCGCATGTAACGATAGGAGTACTTATCAACGTTGTTCCGAGGGAAGGATTCTTTTGATAAATAAATGTCTTCCATAAATCGCGCAACTCCTTCTTTCCAAAACTAGGTGCATAAGGATAAACAGATCCAAGTGGAAGGCTTATCAGTTTATCAAACTCGGATAGATGCATTGAAGAACCATCATCTTCCATTGCTTCCCCGATCGTAGCATTAATGCTTTTCCCTTTAGCCTGGGCAGATTGCGACAAAATTCCGAGTTTCGGAAAAAATATATTTTTGCCTCTGTCACTCAATAATTCAAGAACATTGTTATTAAGCTTTTGAATGCTGTCATTCAGGTTAATTGCTTGTATGTCCATTAAGTGCTGTTTAATTAATTTAATTAATACTTAATTGCAAATTTATTCAAATATCCTGAGAATAATTAGCAACTGCATTCATATCATTAAAACTTAACAATGATTTGACATAGATATCAAACATTCTAAATCGTTATCAGACGTTAGGAGGAGTGATGATCCATAAAACGCGGGCGGAAGCATTATGAATATTCTTCAGGGTATGTGGTATTGTGGAGTTAAAATAGAAATTGTCCCCTTTTTCGAGAATATATTGAGAGTGATCAAGGGTTATCATCAATTTGCCTTCTAAAATATGGATGAATTCCTGACCCGGATGCGGGTGCATTATATCAGACGAATCGGAATTCTCAACGAATTTTAAAATATAAGGTTCCATTTGTTTGCTGTTTTCGTGATGTGAAAGAAGAAAAAGACTGGTTCCACTCGAATTTACTTTAACAAATTTTATATCTCCGGCTTTTATCAAGGGATTTTTAGTAAGGGACTCATGCTCGCCAATCAATTCGCCAACAGTTGAATATAAACTGTTAGCAATACTTTTTAAAGTAACAATAGATGGAAATGCTTTCGAATTTTCGATTTGCGAAAGTGCACTCGCACTAATTCCTACTTTTTTTGACAGATCACTTAGTGGCAAACTTAGCATTTCTCTTTTTCGTTTGATCCTCTCACCTAATCGATTCATTGATCGTATTTTAAAATTAAACTACCCTGAAAAATATTAATATTGCAAAGATAATTTATTTTAAGGCATACTTGTGTCTTGGTTAATAATTTAAGTAATACTTAACAAACGACAACGGAACGATTCGACAATATGCGAGTATACTATGAGGCAACAGAGAAATGTGCTAATATGCTAATGTGGCAATGTTCTAAAAGCCTAATAGTCTAATGTGCTAATATGCTAATGAGACAATGTGCTAATTTGAAAATTTGGCAATTTGAAAATGAGTTACAATGCGAATGTCCTAAAAGTCTAATAGCCTAAAGCCTAATGTGTCAATATATCATAAACGACAAAAGGACAAATAATCGAATGATTACTTGTCCTTTTCATTGTTTAACCACATTTAAAAAATATCAAAAAACCGGGATCATGCTCGTGGGTGGAATCTGTTCACAGTATCTTTAAGATATTCCTTATCGAGATGTGCATAAATCTCAGTGGTCAGAATTGATTCATGACCTAGCATCTCCTGGACTGTTCTTAAATCTGCTCCTCCTTGCACAAGCGCGGAAGCAAAAGAATGTCTGAAGGTATGCGGACTAATGCTTTTCTCAAGTCTGATTTTCCTTGCAAGATTTTTAATGATCGTAAATATCATAACCCTGCTCAATTTTTTACCCCGTCTGTTCAGGAAAACGATATTTTCAGACCCTTTTTCAATCGTTAGCTTTTTACGGGAAACAACGAGATATTTTTTGATATCATCAATTGCACGTTTGCTGATTGGCACCAACCGCTCCCGCTCTCCTTTTCCTGAGATCCGAAGAAATTCCTGCTCGAAATGAAGATTTGATATTTTTAGATCAACCAGCTCCGATACTCTTAATCCACAACTGTAAAGCGTCTCGAGAATTGCTTTATTACGAAGTCCTTCAGCTTTAGATACATCGATAGCTTCAATAAGATCATTGATCTCATTCTCGGAAAGAATTTCAGGAAGCTTACGTCCGATCCTCGGAGATTCAACAAGCGTTGTTGGATCGTTTTCTACCGCTTCTTCAATTAAGAGGAATTTATAAAATGATTTGATCCCGGAAATAGTTCGGGCTTGGGTGCGGGGACTTATTCCTTTCTGTGTCATCCACTCAACAAACTTCCTTAATTGCGCTAATTTCACCGTTTCGGGTGTAAGATTTGGGTAATGATCCTCAACAAACATAATAAGTTTGTTTATGTCATTTACATACGCGCTGACCGAGTTTGGAGAAAGAGATTTCTCAATTCTCAAAAATGTTTCATACCCTTTTTTACTCTCTGACCAATTCATAATGTTTTTTTTATAAGATGAAACAATTGAATAAACTAAATAGTTCAAAAGAACAACCACAAAAACGTAAAACTTAATCTATTTTTTCGCAAATTGCGCACTTATAAATATACGAAATATTTTACATTAATGAAAATTATTATTGTAAACGGCCCAAATTTAAATTTGCTTGGGAAAAGAGAGGAAAATATTTACGGAAACATTTCATTCTCAGAGTATTACGAAAATCTACTTTCGTTATTCCCCGGTATTGAGTTTGAATACTTTCAATCAAATATCGAAGGAGAGATAATAAATTACTTACATAAGGAAGGATTTTCGGCAAATGGAATCGTTCTAAATGCGGGCGCCTACACCCACACATCGGTCGCTATACGCGATGCAATAGCTGCGATAAAGACTCCAGTGGTAGAAATTCACATCTCAAATATCCTTACCAGAGAACATTTCAGACATGAATCGCTAATCGGACCAGTCTGTAAAGGAAGCATTATGGGCTTTGGGATGGATTCATACCGGCTCGGAATTGAAAGCTTTCTGGTTCCGGAATAAATAAACTACCTTCACATTTGGAATGAAACAAAAATCTTTGGAACATGCAGGCCATCAAACACACCAAAATAGTAGCCACAATCTCTGATAAGCATTGTGAACCTGAGTTTTTGCAGACACTGTATCAGGCAGGGATGAATGTTGTTCGCATAAATACTGCACATCAAACTACCGAAACTGCACTTCAAATCGTGAACAATGTAAGAAGTGTGTGCGACTGCATTGCAATTCTGATTGATACTAAAGGACCAGAAATACGAACAAAGAATATCTCACAGCCAATAAAAGTAAAGGCCGGAGATAAACTTTTGGTGAAAGGAGGGGAAGAACAATCAACAGACTCCCTGCTTATTGTTGATTATGATCAATTTGCAGATAGCATTCCGATCGGGAGTTCCATTTTAATTGATGATGGTGAACTCGAGTTAAAAGTGATTTCAAAAGTCGGGGATGCACTTCAGATTGTTGTAGGCAATGACGGAGAGATTAAAAATAAAAAGAGCATCAATACTCCTGGCGTATCCATTGCTCTGCCGGCAATCACAGAAAAGGATAAAATGTTTATTGAATGGGCAGCTGATCACGACATCGATTTTGTGGCTCATTCATTTGTCCGTAATAAGATGGATGTTTTAGCCGTTCAGAAAATTCTGGATGACAAAAAAAGCCGTATAAAAATCATATCCAAGATTGAAAATACCGATGGTGTCAATAATATCGATGAGATCCTAGATCATTCCTATGGGATAATGGTTGCCAGAGGGGATCTTGGAATAGAGATTGCAGCAGAAAAAATTCCTGCCATTCAGCGTATTCTAATCCGAAAATGTGTTGAGCGGAAGAAACCGGTAATCATCGCAACCCAAATGTTGCATACCATGATTAACAATCCACGACCAACACGCGCTGAAGTTAGTGATGTTGCGAATGCCATCTTCGATCGGACCGATGCGATTATGTTGTCAGGAGAAACTGCATATGGCCAGTTTCCTGTCGAAGCTGTCCAGTTGATGACAAGGGTGGCAATCGAAATTGAGTCCAGCAAAGACCGGCGAAATGATTTACCTGTTCCGCGCCTCGACAATGAAGTATCAGCCTTTTTAGCAGAAGCCGCTGTAATGGCCGCAAATGAATTAAAAGTGGCGGCCATAGTAACCGATACGCTAACCGGAAAAATCGCACGATATATCTCTGCATTCAGAAGTCCGCGCCCCGTATATGCCAAGTGTCATAACGCGAACGTTATGAGAGAATTGGCTTTATCCTACGGCGTTCAGGCCAGTCTGATTATTTCCAAGAAAAACAAGCACAAACTCGTTGAATCGTCACTTCTCGATCTCGAAGAAAGAGGGAAAATTACTGAAAACGACACAGTAGTTTATGTTGGCGGAAATTTTGGAGTTGGCGGCGGGACATCATTTATTGAAATCGCATCTGTTGCCCGAATGACAAAAGAGAAAAAAGACAGCAAGCATAGCACCCCAGGGAATTAAACAATCTGACAATGAGATAATTTGCCTCATTACCTCAATAATACGACTGTCTCCTCTTTGTTCTTTCTATCCTTCTGCCTGTTCCCTTCAAATGTTAGCGCATATCGTTCACTTCAACCTTGGGATATTTTGCAGGATCGAACTTAAAATAATCTTCGGCTAAATTCTGGTCCGTTTTCATATTTTTCAGAGAAAGGGTGTAAACATTCCCATCCTTGTTAAATGTCTTAGCCCTAAGAATTTGAGATTTAACTTTATCAACATATAATCGCACTTTTTCAAACTCTTTCTTTTTATCATTTGGAAGCAGATCTATTACCTGTGCAGATTTTCCGCCGATATTCTCCTCTCCGATGTAAGTAAATTTGAAACCCTTTTCATATATTGTAAAGAGGTTGGCCGGATTTAGTGAAGCCTCGCTATCCGGATCATTCTCACTAATATTCACCTCGTTGGAGCCTGTCATATAGCTCCATGTGGCAATCCCGTCCGAAAAAACATCCATCCCCATTGCCGGCATATGCAACCGGTAGTTTTTCCCTTTCAGTGCAACCCATCCTTCATTGGTTTCGGTTATGCTGCCGGTTTTGTTCTCGAGTGTAAAAGAAAATTCAATCTGAATAGTTTTGTAACTCTTATTGGTCAAAGAAAGTTTATCCAGAATCTCTTTTGCTTTCGGATCTTGTTGTGCCAGAACAGAGCCGGCAACAGAAATTAAAATACTAAGTAGTAAAACAGTTTTCATTATTTATCTGATAAATTTAAAATCATCTTATTGACTTAATCCCCGCAATAATTGTTCCAAAGCATATTCGTCCTGCAATAAAACCTGACGCGCTTTGCTTCCTTCATTTTGTCCAACAATACCGGCTGCCTCGAGCTGATCCATTATTCTTCCGGCTCTGTTGTAACCAATCGAGAACCGGCGTTGAATAGCTGATGTCGAACCAGTTTGATTCATCACCACAATTCGGGCAGCTTCGTCGAAAAATTCATCCCGATTCTTCAGATCTACTGAATCCGCATTGTCTGAAACATCTTCATGACATTCGGGCAATAAGTATGCACTTGGATAAGATGGTTGTTGACTAATATATTTGGCAATAGCCTCGACTTCAGGAGTATCCACAAAAGCGCATTGCACCCTGATCAGAGTATTGCCAGTCGAAATAAGCATATCCCCTTTCCCGATCAATTGATTAGCCCCGGGTGTATCCAATATTGTTCTCGAATCGACCATCGATGCAACTTTGAAAGCAATCCGGGCGGGGAAATTTGCCTTAATAACACCGGTAATAATATTTATTGAAGGGCGTTGGGTCGCGATAACCATGTGAATTCCAACCGCTCTTGCGAGCTGTGCTATTCTGGCAATAGGCAACTCAATCTCTTTCCCTGCAGTCATAATCAGATCGGCAAACTCATCGATAACAACCACAATATAAGGCTGGTAGCGATGTCCTTTCTCCGGATTTAACCTTCGGGAAATGAACTTTTCATTGTACTCTTTAATATTACGTGCATGCGCCTTTTTTAAAAGATCGTAGCGCATATCCATTTCATGATTGAGCGAATTAAGCGTATTCTTAACCCGCTGAACATCTGTTATTATCGGATCTGTTTCCCCTTCCATTTTAGCAAGGAAATGCTTCTCTATAATGGAATAAAGGTTTAATTCAACTTTCTTTGGATCAATAAAAACAAATTTAAGCTGAGCCGGATGTTTCTTGTATAACAGAGAAGAGATTATAGCATTCAGACCAACCGATTTTCCTTGTCCTGTGGCACCTGCTACCAAAATATGAGGCATCTTGGTAAGATCCACAACAAATGTCTCATTGGATATTGTCTTTCCTAAAGCCAGAGGCAGCTCATAATCAGTCTCCTGGAAAACTTTTGAAGCAATTAATGAACGCATCGAAACAATTTCCGGCTTACTGTTAGGAACCTCTATTCCGACCGTACCCTTACCGGGAATTGGTGCGATAATTCGTATTCCTAACGCAGCAAGACTAAGTGCAATATCATCTTCAAGATTTTTAATTTTCGAGATCCTCACGCCGGGAGCAGGTACAATTTCGTAAAGCGTAATTGTAGGGCCGGTAGTCGCTTTAATTTTTACGATCTCGATATTATAGTTCTTTAAAGTCTGAAGAATCTTATTTTTATTCGCTATTAACTCATCATCAGATACCTGAGGATTACCTGTCGAGCGTTCTTCAAGTAATTCAATCGGAGGAAACTTGTAACGTGACAGCTCAAGTGTGGGATCAAAGTCGGGCATCTCCTCGTCAGCACCTTCATAAAGACCGTCATCTTCATCATTTTTAATGAGCACGGGACTACGAGGTTGCTGGGTTACAAACGGAGAAGGTTCTTCCCGATGGATCACTTCCCTTTCAATCTCAAGACCATCATTTTCTTTTGTTCCTGCATAAACTATTTCAACATTATTCCCAACTGTAACTTTTGCAAACGATGTTTCCTTGGTTTCAATCAGCGGAGCCTGAGGAATTGAAAAAGTATCCTCATCAGCAATCTCTTCTTTTTTGGTAGCTGATTTGGAATATTTATAGTTCACGTATTTTTTTATCAGTGGCCAGGCTTCCTCAAAGGCAATGATAATACAAATCAGTATTGAAGCGAGAATCAGAAAAAAAGTGCCAACCTTTCCAATAGTTGAATTCAACAGCAGACTGATATGCTTGCCATAATCGCCGCCTGGAAGGAGAAAAGAATTTTCATAAAGTGAACTTAAAAAATATCCAGCCGCAACAGATGTCCAGACAATCAGGAAGAGCCCATACGCAAAATTACGTCTCATTGAAAATTTACCGATCTTGCCAAGTCGTAAGGCAAAGATGACCAGCAGATAAACAAAACCGATCGCAGCAACGCCAAAACCCCTGTTAATTAGCAAATTAGCCAGTACAGCACCCCATCGCCCTCCTGCATTTTGAATTTTCAAATCAGGATTAGACATCAGCTCTTTTGAAGTGACACTGAGATGACTAATATCTGCACCTCCTGAAATAAAGAAAGACACAAACGAAATCAGCGTGTAAACTGAAAAGAAAAGAAGCAAAATTGCAAGTATTCCCCCAATGCGCTCCCATTTATTGAGACTTCCCAGACGACCACCTGTTCTTCCTTTTTTAGTAGGAGCGGCACCTGATTTTTCGTTCTTGCTCTGAGTCATTTGTCTGATATCAAATATATTAAGAATATAAACGTCTAAATATCCTGCAAATTTAACTAAAAAAAAGCAATAGGAGTCAGGAATTATATATGTCGGCTGACGGAAGGAATTATTATTTGGAAATTATGATTTAAGACAGATTCTGCTTCTTTGATATAGTGTTACTTTAGGTCTTTTATTAATCCACGCTTAAAACGATCTATTGTGACAAAACTGGCAGTTGTAGCTTTAGGAGGGAATGCCCTGCTTCGGAACAATGAAAAAGGAACAATTGAGGAACAGGAAAAACACACTTCTGAAACACTTGAAAATCTGATTTTTCTGATTAAAGAGGGATACGATCTGATTGTCACACATGGCAATGGACCTCAGGTTGGCAATATATTAATGAGAAATGAGGCCGGCATGCAATTGTACGGAATCGAGCCTATGCCTTTGGATATTTGTGTTGCAGATACCCAGGGAGGCATTGGTTATATGATTGAACGGATTTTTAGAAATATTCTGAAGAAGCATGAGATAAACAGAAACGTGATTACTATCGTTGGAATGGTAGAGGTTGATCCAAAAGACGAGGCATTCTTGAAGCCAACAAAGCGTATTGGGACGTATTATTCAGAAGATCAGGCAAATCAACTCACGAAAGACAAAGGATGGATATTCAAGTTGAGTCAAAAAGGCGATAAAGGATGGCGGCGCGTTGTCCCTTCGCCGGTTCCGAAAGCGATATTTAATTTGGATATAATCAAAAACCTCGCCCGTCAAGGAAATATTGTTATCACCTGCGGCGGAGGTGGAATTCCGGTTTATTACGACGAAAACAACGCCGTCAGAACCATTGATGCGGTGATCGATAAAGACCTGGCTTCGGCGGTACTGGCTAGTGGCGTGGAGGCCAATGAGTTTTATATCCTTACCGATGTTCCGTTTATTTTCAAGGATTTCGGCTTTCCAACACAGGAAAAACTCGAATTTTTGGATTATTCAGATACCGTCAGTCATCTTGAATCGGGCACTTTTGGAGAAGGTTCGATGGCTCCTAAAATCATCGCAGCATTGGCATTTATCAAAAATGGCGGCGACAAGAGCATTATAACAGAAGCTTCGAAGCTGGAAGACAAATCGTTTGGATCAAAAATCACCATGAAATATGGAATGTGATGATTATTCCAACCAAAGTCGTCTTGTATTGAAATGTTTTTTACAATTTTGAAAAAAAAACCTAAAATAAAATAATATGGCCAATAAGCTGCATGCGAGGCACTTTCTTAAACTGCTCGATTTTTCCCACAGGGAAATTGAATATTTACTCGATCTGTCGGCCGAATTAAAATGGGCAAAGTCAGCAGGAACAGAAGAACAACGGTTAAATGGCAGAAATATCGCGCTGATATTTGAAAAATCATCGACACGCACCCGTTGTGCATTTGAAGTTGCAGCTTATGACCAAGGCGCACACGTGACTTATCTTGGTCCCTCCGGCTCTCAGATTGGCACTAAAGAGTCGATGAAAGATACTGCCCGCGTACTTGGCCGAATGTATGATGGCATTCAATACCGCGGCTACGAACAATCTATCGTTGAAGAGCTGGCCAAATATGCCGGGGTCCCGGTATGGAATGGGTTAACTGATGAATTCCATCCAACACAGATCCTTGCAGATTTGCTGACCATGCGTGAACATTGTGATAAGCCACTATCACAGATTAAGTTTGCTTATCTTGGCGATGCCAGAAACAATATGGGTAACTCGCTTATGGTCGGAGCTGCAAAAATGGGAATGGATTTTCGCGCTGCAGCACCTAAAATATGCCAGCCGTCCGAGGCATTGCAGTCCAAATGCAGAGAGATTGCAGAGGAGAGCGGTGCCAGAATTATGGTGACCGAAAATCTAGCCGAGGCAGTATTGGGTTGTGATTTTATCTACACCGACGTATGGGTCTCAATGGGTGAACCGGATCAGGTATGGGCCGAGAGAATTGCTCTGCTTCAGCCTTATCAGGTAAACGCGAAAGCAATGGCCCTCACCGGAAATCCCGCTGTGAAATTCCTTCATTGTTTACCGGCATACCACAACCGTAATACTAAAATCGGAGAAGAAATTTATCAGAAATTCGGCATTGAATCGATGGAAGTAACGGATGAAGTATTTGAAAGTGAAGCATCGATTGTTTTCGATCAGGCTGAAAACCGAATGCATACCATCAAGGCAATCATGGTTGCAACGCTAGGCAATTAGTGAATGTTCAATTAATCAATGTTCAATTAAAAAATATTACCCATGAAAAATTTTGAATTTTATAATCCGGTAAGAATTTGTTTTGGTAAAGGAGAGATTGCAAAACTTTCCAGACTCATCCCTTCCGGAGCAAATATACTGCTCACCTATGGAGGAGGAAGTATCAAAAAAAATGGCATTTACGATCAGGTTATTGCTGCTTTGAAAGGTTTTAAAATTACAGAATTCAGCGGAATTGAGGCCAATCCTCATTACGAGACGCTTATGAAAGGTGTTGCGATCGTAAAGGAGCAGAACATTGACTTCTTGCTGGCTGTGGGAGGAGGTTCGGTACTCGATGGGACAAAATTTATTGCAGCTGCGGCGCTTTGGGAAGGATCCGATCCATGGGAAATTTTATCGAGCAGACAGACAGCTCGTGTTAAGAAGGCATTACCGGTCGGCACTGTGCTAACACTTCCTGCCACAGGCTCCGAAATGAATGGAAATTCAGTAGTAACACGCTGGGAAACAAAAGATAAACTTGCATTCGACTCTGAATTTGTTATGCCGGTTTTCTCAGTGCTTGATCCGGAGGTTGTATTTTCATTACCACGGATTCAGGTGGCAAACGGAATTGTAGATGCTTTTATCCATGTGATGGAGCAATATCTCACCTATCCCGCCAACGCGCCTGTCCAGGATCGTTTTGCAGAATCAGTGCTGAAAACACTCGTCGAAGAAGGACCTAAAGTGCTTGCTGACAGAACAAATTACGAAGCTGCCGCCAATTTTATGTGGGCAGCCACAATGGCGCTAAATGGTCTTATCGGCGTCGGGGTGCCACAGGATTGGGCGACCCATATGATCGGGCATGAACTCACAGCTTTCCATGGAATTGATCATGGTCAGACACTCTGCATTGTGCTTCCCGGAATTATGAAGGTAAAACGGGAAAACAAAAAAGAGAAGATGCTCCAGTATGGCGAAAGAGTCTGGCAAATTACCGAAGGGACAGACGATGAACGAGTCGATGCAATTATCGAAAAGACTGTTAATTTCTTCGAATCAGTGGGAATTAAGACTAAATTATCAGATTACGGGATCGGGAAAGAAATAATCCCTAAAATAGCGGATCGTTTTGTTAAAAGAGGTATCAAAGCGATTGGCGAACGGGGTGATTTAACTGTTGACGATATTAAGAGAATTCTGGAAGTTCAGCTGGCGTAAGGGTTAACGGGTTACAGGCAAAGGTACACAGGGTTACGGGTTACGAAGTTACAGGTAACTTGTAACCTTTTTTGTAACCTGTAACGCTTATATTGCTATGGGTACACAGGCAAAGGTACACAGGGTTACTCAGGGTTGTAAAAGAGTTACGGGCGGACAGGGTTACAGGTTAATGGATTGGAGTAAGAGTAAGTAACCTGTAACCTTTTTTGTAACTTGTAACTGTATTTTGTAACTTGTAACTGTTTTTTACTTGTAACCTTTTTTTTACGACTCGCAACGCTTATTTTAAAACGGCTCCCTTTGTTAGTCTGTTTACGGGAGCAACGGGGCATCCGTTACAGGAACAGCCACAGCCAGTGCAGCTATCCGACTTTTTGAAAGACTTTAGCGACTGGTTACCTTTATAAATCATAATTATCAAAGCAACCAAGACAACAATCGACGTTATAATTTCCTGCATGACTAGGTGACGTGTTAAATAAAAAAAAGTACAGTATGATAGGTTATAAATGCCATGATCCACGAAAAAACAGTTGTATAGAAAACGGTAAATAAAGCCCATTTCCAGCTGCCAGATTCCCGTTTTATCGTAGCGATAACCGCGATACAAGGAAAATAGAGCAAGACAAAGACCAGAAATGATAGTGCTACAGCCTGATTAAATACTTTCTCACCTTTTTTAGGACCTGCAAAATAGACTTCAGCCTTTATAACCTCAGGCAATAGTGCCCTGATTTCTTTATCCTCCTTCCCTGTTTCGTACAATATCCCCATTGTACTTACAACGATCTCTTTCGCCGGAATCCCGGCTACCAGACATATTCCCATTCTCCAGTCGAAACCCAGTGGTCGGATTACAGGCTCAATAAAATGTCCTATAGACCCCAGATAAGAGTTTTCGATTTGTGACTGAGCGTGCCATTCAGTTGTTGCATTTGTGATTCCGGTCAGTCCATCCTGACGGACAGCGCTTCGGGGGAAATACTCAAGCGCCCAAATAATAACTACTGCAATGAGGATTGTTCCGCCAATTTTTTTCACATATTGACTTGCCTTATCCCACATGTGCAATGTTGTATTTCGCATAACAGGCATCCGGTAAGGAGGAAGTTCCATCACAAAAGGAGTCTCTTTTCGTCGGAAAAGAGTGCGGTTCAATAGCTTGGCCATCAAAACAGCCATCAGTATT
This sequence comes from Mariniphaga sp., assembly GCA_037133495.1. Classification (GTDB taxonomy): domain Bacteria; phylum Bacteroidota; class Bacteroidia; order Bacteroidales; family Prolixibacteraceae; genus JAAFHB01. Next base: position 44,435 of record JBAXOA010000022.1, read on the forward strand.
CCAAGAAGATATAAACCCGTAAGTACAATTGCCGGATAATCCTTAAAGAAAGCTGAGATCAATACAATATAGACAGGCAGACGAGCGGAGCAGGACATAAACGGAATGATAAGCATTGTCAACAGCCGGTCGCCCCGATTCCGGATCGTGCGTGTTGCCATGATTGCAGGTACATTACAACCAAAACCCATCACCATAGGGATAAATGAACGCCCGTGCAATCCGATTTTGTGCATCAGTTTATCCATAATAAAAGCGGCACGAGCCATATACCCGGTATCTTCCATCAACGAAGTAAAGAAGAAAAGGATCAAAATATTTGGAAGAAAAACGATAATACTGCCGAGCCCGTTAATGATACCATCAGTCAGTAAATCTTTTAGCATTCCGGCAGGCATTGAGATTTTTATCAGTTCAGAAATAAATGCAACACCATCGCCTATCCATTTCATTGGGAAAGCGCCGAGCCTGAATGTTGCAAAAAATGTCACGAACATAAAAAACAAAAATATCGGAAAGCCTAAGATCCGATGGGTAATCAACTGGTCAATTTTTCCCGTAATGGCATACCGCCATTGTATGCCAGGCAGAAAGGTTTCCTGAAGTGCACCTGCTATAAAACCAAATTTAGCATCAGTAATTAAATGGGAACTATCTTCATTAAGCCTCGATTTTAAACGAGCCATCTCAATTTGCGTAATTTCATTAATTCCTGAAAAATTAGACGATGACCTAAGTGTTTCAAGTGCTTCCGGGTCGTTCTCCAATAGTCTTATTGTCAAATATCTGGATGACAAAATAACGCTTATTGGCTTATCCCTTTTGATCTCTTTTCGAATAGCTTTGATCGATTTTTCCAGCTCTTCGCCATAATTGATATGAATATGCCTGACAACAGGATTACGGTCTTCGTAGACTTCAATAATTTCGTCGAATAAATTATCCAGGCCCTCTCCTTTACTTGCTGTTGTTGGAACGATCGGAATGCCGAGCAGTTTACCGAGCTTATCCGAATCGAGCTTTGCCCCTCCCGTTTTCAGGTCATCGTACATATTCAAGGCAATCACGACTTTCATATCCATGTCGATTAATTGCGTAGTGAGGAACATATTCCGCTCCAGATTGGCGGAATCAATCACATTCAATATGATGTCAGGCGTTTGTTCGATAATATAATTCCGGGTGAACCGTTCCTCTGGCGAGAAAGTTGTCAATGAATAAGTTCCTGGAAGATCGACAAGTTTAAAAGTATAGCCTTTACGTTTGAACGAAGCTATTTTGGCCTCCACAGTAACGCCGCTGTAATTTCCAACGTGCTCTTTTGAGTTCGTAACGCGGTTGAAAAGGGTTGTTTTGCCACAATTTGGATTCCCGGCCAGAGCCACATGAATAATCTTGCCTTTTTCGCGGGCCGAAATCTTTAAAACTTCCATATCGATGACACCATCGAAATTTGGAGCCACAAAATTTAATGCTTCTTCAATAGTGATCACCTCAATCAAATCGGCTTCGGCACGACGCAAAGAAACATTATACCCAAGCAGTTGATATTCAACAGGATCCCGCAAAGGTGCATTTTTCAATACTGTCACTTCTTTCCCGGTAACAAATCCCATTTCTGAGATCCGACGACGAAAAGAGCCGTGACCAAGCACTTTAGTGATCACAACACGCTTATTTTCTTCAACTTCCGAGAGACGCACCGTTATTCTTATTAAGAACAATTAAAAATAAGATGCAAATATAGGGCAATAAATATTTATTTATGGAGAATTCGCCTTAATTTTTCATCAGAAGATAATTTGTTTTTAAATTGCCTGATGGAACACCTGTGTTATTTTCATTCGCGTTTGCGAAGCGCAGATTCATGGGTGTTTCATAAAAACGAAAACTTCAAAATAATAAGAGTGTATGGTTTTGGTTTCCAAAATCTGATTATCTTTGCACCGCTTTCATCGGAAGATAATTCGTTTTTTAATTGCCTGATGGAGCATACAATAAGGATACATCACATTTATGAGTTTAGACTCAGTGGTGGTTCATAAAAAAACTGGCCCCGTAGCTTAATGGATAGAGCATCTGACTACGGATCAGAAGGTTGGGGGTTCGAGTCTCTCCGGGGTCACTTGATAATCAGACACTTACATTGAGAAATGTAGGTGTTTTTTTTTGCATGCGATTTGTATTATTTAATTCAATATTCTGACTTTTCTATTACAAATCTCTATCATCAAATTACGACTGCATTTGTTGAGCCTTATTTTTGAAACAGATAAATAACTAAATTCTGAATGAACTATTGTTCCTAAAAACGATATTCAAAAAATCAATTTTCAAAACCTTTTTTTAAGTAATTTTATACATTTATCAATAAAATCAATTTGCATGAAGATTGGCTTAAGTTTTTTGATAATGATGATTGGGACTCAGTTCATCACTGCGCAAACTTCCAATACCCTTACTCCAAAGGAAAAAAAGCAAGGATGGGTGCTTTTGTTTGATGGGGTGAGTTCAAATGGCTGGACAACTTCCGAAGGTAAACCGGCTCCTGCAGGCTGGGAAGTAAAAAATGGTTGTATTACAGCCTTAAAGGGTGGCAAAGGGGGCGATTTGATTACAGCCGCCGAGTATTCTGATTTTGATTTCGCTGTCGATTATAATATTGAACCGGGATGTAACAGCGGTATCAAATACTTTTATACCAAATATGAAACCGGCGGAAACCTCGGAATGGAGTATCAAATCCTTGATGACAAACTGGCAGAGGATAATAAAAAGGAGAATCACCTTTGTGGTTCATTCTATGATGTGTTGCCGGTTGTTGCCGGGACAAAAAAGGTGAATCCTCCGGGCGAATGGAACACGATACGGATCGTTTCCAAAGGCAAAAAAGTGCAGCATTGGATCAATAGTGTCAAAATTCTGGAATTTACCCGCGGCAACAAAGCCTATACGGATGGAGTGGCTCTGAGCAAATTCAATAAAACAGTCCCTGCCTTTGGAATGGTGGCAAAAGGTCATCTCCTTTTACAGGAACATGGCGGAGTCGTCTCTTTCAAAAACATTAAAATCAAAACTTTATAATTTATAGCAATGGACAGTAGACGTGATTTTATCAAAAAAACAACGGCCGCTTCCGCCGGCATTGCCATAGGCGGAACTGCGTTTGGATTTAGTGCCAAAAGTTATAATAACATTATTGGGGCAAACGACCGGATTCATGTGGCAGCGATTGGTTTGAACGGTCGAGGAAACAGTATGGTCGGGACAATCGCGAAACAGAAAAATGCCGAGGTTTCGTGCGTTTGCGATGTCGACTCAAGGGCAATGCCCAAAGCGATCAACTCAATCGCAAAGGCAGGCCAGACTGTTGTACCCAAATCGGAAAAAGATTGTCGTAAAGTAATGGAAGACAAGTCGATTGATGCCATTTATATTGCTACTCCCGACCATTGGCACGCCCCGTTGACCATTATGGGATGTCAGGCAGGAAAACATGTTTATGTCGAAAAACCATTGAGTCACAACCCCAAGGAGGGTGAACTGGCGATATCGGCTGCACGGAAATACGATCGTGTGGTACAAATGGGAGCACAACGTCGTTCTGCCCCGGTTCTGACCCAGGGTATCGAACAATTGCACAATGGAATTATTGGTCGTGTGTACCTGGCAAAAACCTGGTACACCAATGCACGCAAGCCGAACTTCCTCAAACCCGGTACTGTTCCAACCTGGCTTGATTACGATTTGTGGCAAGGCCCGGCTCCGCGCGCTGAATATCAGGACGGTTTAATCCACTATAACTGGCATTGGTACTGGGATTATGGCACAGGCGAAGCGTTAAACAACGGAACCCATGAAGTTGATGTGGCCCGTTGGGGTCTTGGGGTCGATTTCCCAACACGTGTAACTTCAGTCGGTGGCAGGTATCATTACAAGGATGACTGGCAAACACCCGACACACAAATCGTGACCATGGACTATCCCGGTCGTGTTTCCCTTATGTGGGAATGCAGAAACTCAAATGGCCGTGCCATTGAAGGTTCTGATCGTGGGATCATTTTCTATGGCGAAAAGGGAAGTCTTGATACCGGTGGTGACAGCTATAAAGTTTACGACAACGATGGTAAACTGATCAACGAGGTGAAATCGCTGATCGTCGAAGGGGCAATTGAAGGCAGGAATACGGCCAGCCCAAGTTTAGGTATGGACAGCTTGCACATAGCCGATTTTCTGGATGCCATCCGTAAAAATCGTCGTCCAAACTGTGATGTTGAGTTAGGCTTTAAGAGTGTAGTGGCGATGCAGCTTGGAAACATCTCGTGGCGCGTCGGTCGCGATCTCAAAATAGATCCTAAAAACGGTCATATCATTGGTGATAAGGAAGCAGAAAAATTATGGGGCCGTACCTACGAAAAGGGTTGGGAGCCTAAAATTTAGTATTGGAAAGAGGATGTATCAAAAGTCTTTTTACCGCGGAGATACGCAGAGAAGGCGCAAAGCTACGCAGAG
>JBAXOA010000023.1:0-47663 GCA_037133495.1 Mariniphaga sp.
GCCCTCACCCACCACCGGCAACCAAAAATCAATGTATATGAAGCACTTGCATATACCGCACCAGGCATTGTCGCCCATCAGTCTGCCCTTAAAGGTGGTATTTGCAGCGATATTCCGGATTTTGATGCATAGGTAGTTTTAGATCTGGTACTTCAATGAGACAATTCAAAAGGCCATGTCAATTTAATTGCAAATTGCAGACTTAAAGCAAACATTCTATCTTATAATCAGGATGCCAACTATCAATCAAACAACACGATCTACAACAATCACAAAATGAAGAACTCCAGAAGAAATTTCTTAAAAACTGCAGCTGTTGCGGGAGCGGGAGCCCTGATGTTGCCAACTGCTGTCAGTGGCGCAGTAAAGAAAAAAAAACATACTGAGAAACCCCTGATTCTGCTGAAAGAGAATTCAGTTATCCTTTTTCAGGGCGATTCGATCACAGATGCCGGCAGGGACCGTAAAATCATCCAGCCCAATAATGCCGATGGTATGGGTCGCGGATATGCCTTGTTCGCGGCAGGTCATTTACTTGAAAAGTTTGCTGATAAAAAGTTGAAGATTTACAACCGCGGAGTAAGCGGCAACAAGGTATTCGAGTTGCGCAAAAGATGGGATGAAGATTGTATCTCGCTGAAACCCGATGTGGTGAGTATCCTGATCGGAGTGAACGACTACTGGCATACCCTGGATGGCGGATACAAAGGAACATTGCAAAAATACATCGAAGATTACAGGGAGTTGCTCCATTATACCAAGCAAAAACTCCCCAATGTGAAGCTGATCATCTGCGAACCCTATACCCTCAAAGGTGGCGGCGCTATCAAACCCGAACAATGGTACCCAATGTTTGATGAATACAGAAAAGCAGCAAAACAACTGGCCGCCGAATTCAAAGCCGTATTTGTCCCATTTCAGGCTGTTTATGATAAAGCTGAAAAACGGGCTCCGGATAGCTACTGGGCTCCGGACGGCATTCATCCAGGTTTACCCGGTGCAAAATTAATGGCAAAAGCGTGGCTCAAATCAACAGGGCTAAACAAAAAAGGAAATAAAAAGAAAGAAAATCAATCATTATGACTTTAAAAACCTATTTCCTTCTAGGCTTTTTTGCATTCAATTTAACCACAGCAGAGATTCAGGGACAAAATGTGAAAAACTATCCTGAACAAATCAATGACCTGACAGGTGCTGCCTGGATAGGTGATGCCAAAGCGTTGCCTGCAGCTGACTCGTTATTCTACCTTGACGATCCGGCACCTATTTTCCGGAAAACTTTCAATGTCGGCGATCAACTGATATCTGCAAAGCTGCTGATTACTGCCGCAGGGTATTATGGCGCAACGATCAACGGAAAGAAAATAGGCAAGAATTTTTTAGATCCGGCATGGACCAGTTATGGTAAGCGAATTTATTATTCGGAATACGAACTCACACCTCAGATGATCACTGGTGAAAACTGCCTCGGAGTAGCTGTTGGCAATGGGTTTTATAATCCATTGCCGCTGCGAATGTGGGGAACCTATAATTTGAGAAAAACACTGTCTGTAGGCAGACCAAAATTTATTGCAAAACTAACCTTAACTTATAAAGACGGTCATACAGAAATCATCAACACGGATGCAACATGGAAATTCACCACTGGACCCATTCTCAGAAACAGTGTCTATCTGGGAGAGGTCTATGATGCAGGGAGAGAGATAAAAGGGTGGAACAAGGCCCAATTTCATGATCAGGATTGGGCGAATGCGGTAATTGTAGATGGACCGGGAGGCAAACTTCAAAAAGCATTCTTTCCCGCCATTCAGCAAACCAATTTGCAAAACCCGGTCAAAATAACTTCTCCTAAAACGAATGTGTTTGTAGTCGATATGGGGATTAACTTTACAGGATTGTATAAAATCAGACTTCAGGGTAACGAAGGGGATAAAATAACCCTTCGGTTTGGAGAACGGATCTACGAAAATGGCGATTTAAACCCAATGACTGCTGTTTGCGGACAGATAAAAAGAGCGGGTCTTGGTGGACCCGGAGCTCCCGCCATTGCCTGGCAAACCGATGAATTTATTTTCGGGAAAGAAAAGGAAGCTTGGTATACTCCGGAATTTACTTTTCATGTTTTTCGGTACATCGAAATTGCAGGACTTGCAAAGGCTCCTGCCCTCTCCGATATTCAAGGCCTTGTGCTGCATACCAACGTGAAAGATAACGGTCATTTCACGACTTCATCGAAATTGCTTAATGATATTCAGCAAGTTACCAAACAAACATTCGTTAATAATCTGATGAGTGTTCAGTCAGACTGTCCGGGCAGGGAACGATTTGGATACGGAGGTGATTTGAATGCCACCAGCGAATCATTTATCTGTAATTATGATATGCAGGACTTTTACCGGAAGACCATTTACGATTGGGTGGATGTGGCAAATGACTCAGTATTTGTTGATGTTGCCCCATTTGTGATGAAATACTGTGGAATCAGCTGGGAATCGGCACTTCTAACGACACAAAACAATCTCTGGCAATATTACAACGATACGTCTGTTGTGAACGAACTCTATGCGTTCGATTTAAAGTGGATGGAGAAAGTTGCACGTATTCATCCGACAGGCATGGTGCACAAAGGACTCGCTGACCATGAATCGATGGTGCCGGTTCCTGTTGAATTGATCGGTACCACCCACTACCTGAATTGTGCCCGGATTATGAAGCAATTTGCCTCACTAAAAAAGGACACAGAAAATGAGAAAAAATTTGAGTTGCTTGAAAAAAACCTTTCCTCCCAATTATTGGAAATGTTTTGGAAAAAACCGGTAAAGTCACCCATCAACAGACAAACGCTCTTTGCCACCTTATTGTATTATAACCTTATTCCTGAGAAAGAAAAATCCGCAGCTGTTGACTCTCTTTTGCTGGCGGTAAAAAATGGAGTTAACCGGCATTTCACTACGGGTATTTTTGGAACAAAATATGTTCTTGAAGCACTTTCACAGGCTGGTTATGCTGATAAGGTTTATGATATTATCAATAGTAAAACTTATCCGGGCTGGGGCTTTATGATCGACAAGGGCGCTACAACCCTTTGGGAAACGTGGAAAGAAAGCGATAATACTTTTTCCAATTGTCATCCGATGTTCGGAACGGTAACCGAGTGGTTTTACAGATGGCTGGGAGGGATCAGAGAACTTACCGGAAATCCGGGATTTAATAAATTTATGATTGCACCTTTTATTCCTACAGATTTGTCGTATTTGAATTGCACTTATAACTCCCCGAACGGTGTAATCATTTCGAATTGGATATTAAAGAAACCCGGTCAATATCATTTCAGTCTCACCATACCAAAAGGATGCGAGGCATCGGTAAAACTTCCTTTTGAAAAATTCCAAAAAATCACTTTGAAAAGTGGTGTGGCTCCTGATCAAAAAATGACAATTAAGGAGCGTGCCAATTTCAAACTGACGGAAGGGGAATATTTAATTGAGGTAATTCAATAAATTCAACATAAGAAATCCCCGGTATACCTGAATTCACCGGGGATTGCTCACGACTAAAACCACCTGATGCAGATTATTTATTGGAATGTATTCCAACTTTATTTCCTTCCGTATCCATAAAAAAAGCCATATATCCTACAGAATCGCTGACCAGAGTTTTTGGCATTAAAATTTTCCCTCCTGCTCCCTCCATTCGATGCAATGCAATTGCCAGATCAGGATTTCCATTCAAATAAATTACTGATCCCTCAGAACCGGGCTTATGCATATCGCTCTGCACCAATCCACCGGATACTTTTCCCGTCGAATCGTCAGTTGGAAAAAAAGCCATCTGCATCCCCATCATATCTTGCCGTACCATATCGATTCCGAAAACCACCTCATAGAATTTCTGAGCTCTGACGATATCAGAAACAGCAATCTCAAACCAGTTTAACGCATTTTCTGTTGCTTTCATGTTCATAAAAATTTAAAGAGTGAGAAATATATCGGTTGACATTAATTTTATATAAACGTACCTAAAAGCAAATAGTTTAAACTTTGCAATTGTTTCTTTACCACCTATGCCGAAATAATATCAAGAACGAAAACAGACGAATTCTAAGGCAAATAAATGCCCAAAAGGCGGTTTTTGTTGATTTTCTCAACATGTGTATAGAATACTTACACCACATCTAACAATCTGTTTTTCTGCATCTTACACCCATTAAGAATAAATACTGTTGAATTACTCAACACTTACTGCTGTATATTTTTTTGTCACCGTCATATCCATATTGCTGATATACTGCATATTAAATAGATAAATTAACCTTTGGCATCATAATTGAATGATCATTATTATCATCTAAAAATGTGAAAATTATGAAAACCAGGGTCTTTTTATTCATCGGAATTTTGCTTATTTATTACAGCACTGCAATCAGCAAAGAATTGACAACCGGAATCAGCCAGGCACAGAAGGGTTCTATAAATGTATTTTCTTCTCCTGATTTATATCCCCTGACTGCCAAATGGGTCAGCGAATACAGCAGATTAAACCCGGAATTAAAAATACAGGTAACTAAATCTGAAGATAAGGAGATCACCGGAATGTTGCAATCTGGAACCGGAATAGGCTTTATATCGGATGAATCCTTTGTGTCTGTCAATAATGCGTCAACCTGGAATATGGTAGTAGGTCGTGATGTGACCGTTCCGGTTATGAATACGAAAAATCCGCTTCGGGATGAAATCGTCAAAAGAGGGATCACTGCAACAGGGTTAGCTAAAATTATCGAATCAACCCAGTCACAGAATTGGGGAATGCTCCTGAGCGGGATACAAATAAAAGCAGAGGTTCCGGTGCGGTTCTATTATGTTAATGACCCAACAGTAATTTCTGGTCTTACCCATTTTATTGGAATAAAGCAACTGAAAATCAGCGGAATAATGGTGAATAACGAACAGGAAATGGCTTCAGCAATCCAAAAAGATCAGAATGCATTGGGATTTTGCAGATTGGTCCAAATTATTGATCCTGCTAATCAAAAAATAGCTGAAAATATTCAACTTGTTCCTATAGACAAAAACGGAAATGGAAAGATCGATTATATGGAAGCCATTTACGATAACGTTCAGGATTTCTCACGGGGTGTATGGATAGGAAAATATCCGAAAGAACTTTCCGGCAATATCTATTCTGTTGCATCCGTGAAACCCGGGAATAAAACTGAATTGGCATTCCTGAATTGGGTGCTGACTGACGGACAGCAGTTTCTCAATACAAACGGTTACAGTGAACTGGTTTACAATGAAAGACAATCACAAATCGACAGAATTAATGAATCGCCTAAATATGCATCAGTACAATCTGACACAAATGCTTTTCTGAAAATTAAATTTCTGATTTTATTAGCTATTGGAGTGTCTGTCCTGATTTTGGATATTTTGGTCCGGCGAGTCAGAAGCAAAAAGGGAATCAGGACCGAAGCCTATTCGGGAATTATAACTCCATTTGATGAAAATTCGGTGATCATCCCAAAGGGACTCTATTTCGATAAAACCCATACTTGGGCCTTTATGAAAAAAGATGGCACTGTGAAAATAGGAATCGATGATTTTCTTCAACATATTACTGGTCAGCTGACTCGTATTGAAATGAAAAATACTGGAGAAAAGATTAAAAAAGGTGAACATTTGCTCACTATCGTAAGGCAAGGAAAGCAATTGAGGATCTATTCCCCTTTGACAGGAACCATCGCCTCTCAAAACACTAATCTGATCGCAAATTCAAACCTGATCAATTCTTCCCCGTTCTCGGAAGGATGGATTTATACGATCCAGCCAACGAACTGGTTGCTTGAAATTCAATTTCTAAGCATGGCTGAAAAATACAAAAACTGGCTGACAACGGAATTTTCGAGGCTAAAAGATTTCTTTGCCATAGCCGTCAGGGTTCATGTTCCTGCCTTTACAATGGTTTTGCAGGATGGCGGCGTTTTGAGAGATGGTATTCTTGCTGATCTCGACCCGCAGGTATGGGAAGAATTTCAAACACAATTTATTGACCGTTCCAAATAAACAAACTGATTATTTACAAATTATTAACCTTCCAAAAAATCAATACCATGGGGATCGAACGAAGAGGCTTCTTGAAGCTGCTGGGAGCTACAGGAATAGCGCTTGCCATTGGAGAGCAGGCAAAGGCTGCTCCAAAAGGCGACAATGAAATGGAATTCAACGGAATACTGTATGATGCAACACGTTGCAAGGGTTGCCGGGGCTGCGAATTTGATTGTGCAGACGCGCATAATTTACCTCAGCCACCCGCCACAAAGGATGTTGCAGCAATCCGAAAAACAGATGAAACATGCAACACCGTTGTAAATACCTATGAAACATCCAAAGGGAAAGTGTTCATTAAACGGCAGTGTATGCATTGCAACGAACCGGCTTGTGCAGCTGCCTGCCTGACAAAAGCGATGTTTAAGAACAAAACCGGACCGGTAACCTGGAACGGCGATAAATGTATGGGCTGTCGCTTTTGCATGGTTTCGTGTCCGTTTGACAGTCCGAAATTTGAATACCACAGCGCCAATCCAAAGATTCAAAAATGCGACCAGTGTTTCGAAAGACTTAAAACAGAAGAAAGTCCTGCCTGTGTTTATAATTGCCCGAATGAAGCCCTGTTATATGGAAAACGGAGAGATATGATTAAAGAGGCGCGCAGAAGAATTTATGAAAAACCGGAATTGTATGTCGATCATATTTATGGTGAACATGAAGCGGGCGGAACAGGCTGGCTATATCTCTCACCGGTTCCTTTCGATCAGTTGGGACTGAGTACCACGTTGCAGCAATCGTCCTACCCGGCTTTGACAAAAGGGTTCCTTTACACCGTACCATCCGTTTTTGTACTGGTACCTACCCTTTTATTGGGAATTCATCAGGCAACAAAAAATAATCACTTAAACAAAGAGAAAGAAGATGAATAACCAGCAAATCGCATTGGATAACGATGGAAAATCCATCCTGAAGTTTGTGTTTAGCGAAATGAAACCAAGAGGTAAATGGCTTACTCCCTTTAACATCATTTCGATCCCAATCATGTTTTTAGGATTGGCACTTATTATTTACCGGTTCTGGAAAGGAATCGGTTCGATTACCAATCTGACGCAGGAAACGCCATGGGGACTTTGGATTGGATTTGATGTTGTAACAGGAGTCGCATTTGCCGGAGGTGCTTATGTCCTTACTTTTATGGTTTATATCCTGAATATGCAGAAATATCACTCGATTGTCAGGGTGACAGTCTTAAATGGTTTCCTCGCTTACGCCTTTTATGCCGGAGCGCTGCTTTTAGACTTAGGCCGACCCTGGCACGTTGTAAATCCTGTGATCGGAAATAGTTTCGGCACAAGTTCAGTCCTTTTTCTGGTAGCATGGCATTTCCTTTTATATATGCTCGCACAGCTGATCGAATTTTCGCCGGCAATAGCCGAATGGCTAGGAGCACGAAGAGCACGAAAAATTCTGTCCGGCATGACATTGGCTGCGGTAATTTTTGGAATTACCCTGTCAACACTCCACCAGTCCGGATTAGGAGCCCTGTATCTAATGGCTAAAGATAAAATTCATCCGCTTTGGTACTCCGAATTTATACCTATAATGTTCTTTGTATCCAGCATCTTCGCAGGACTGTCAATGGTCATTTTTGAAGGATCAATCAGTCATAAGGTATTTTTCACACAAATCAGCGAGAAAAATCACAAAGCACAGAACGGTATTATTCTCGGTTTGTCAAAAATCTGCGCCGGAACGATGTTTGCTTACTTTTTTCTGCAATTGCTGGTATTTATTCACGAACAACACTGGGGTCTGATCAACACCCCAATGGGATATTGGTTTTTGCTCGAAATGCTTGGATTTGTTCTTTTCCCGATGTGTCTGTTCTTTATCAGTTACCGAACCAATAATATTCTGTTAATAAAAATAGCAGCCATCATCACAATGGCTGGAGTGATTATAAACAGGTTAAATGTAACTGTAATCGGCTTTAAATGGGATATGGCCATACGATATGTTCCTTCATGGATGGAATTCATCGTCACTCTGGCAGTAATATTCACTGAAATATGGATATTCAGGTGGGTGATCAACCGCATGCCGGTTTTGCGGGCTTCTCCATCATGGGTAAAAGAAAATGAATAAATTAACCAGCAATCAGATCATCAGCTGATTGCACAAAAATAAAACAAATGAACCAATTTAGTTATTCTGACATTTTCGCTACAAAAGGGATCGAATACCTGGTCGTTATTACTTTCCTTACATTATTAATTCCCTTCTGGCTTATTTTGAACAAAAAAACAAGTGTGGTTAACCGCATTCAACAGATGCTGGGTACTCTTTCAGCCAAAATCCTAAGAATTCCTCAGGGTTTGTTCTACAGCAACAATCACACCTGGTTATTTATGGAAAAATCGGGAGCTGCAAAAGTCGGACTGGACGATCTGTTGCTGCATATTACAGGAGAGGTGAAATTAAGTAACCTCAGAAGTCCAGGTGAAACGATTAGTAAAGGTGACTTGCTGACCGACATTCATCAAAATGGTAAAAATCTCAGAATCCTGTCGCCTGTTTCAGGTGAAATTCTGGAGTTAAATACCGTTATGGTTGAGAGCCCGAATACGCTGAATATAGATCCTTACGGCAACGGTTGGATTTATAAAATTAAGCCATCCAACTGGATTAGTGATGTTAAGAGTTGTCACTTTGCAGAGGAGGCCACCAATTGGTCAACAACGGAGCTTGAAAGGTTCAAAGATTTTCTCTCGGTTTCGATGAAAAATTATTCTCCTGAGACATCGATGGTTATCTTACAGGACGGAGGCGAAATATGTGATCATTCGCTTTCAACACTTCCGGGCCCTATCTGGAAAGATTTCGAAAAAGAATTTCTGGAACTTCACAGGTCTTAATAAACCAGCCTGGATAATACATCATCATGAAATTTATGATAAATATAAAGTTTAATTGAAAACTGGTGCCAAGGCACCGGTTTTTTTTGTATTTTGCAAGAGAATAACAATGATTTCCTCAATCTGAAGATATGTTTTTCAAAAAAAAATATACAAATAAGACCAGTAACGCAATTCTTAATAATTACGTTAAATTCAGATCCTCCATCTATGGCCGCGTAGTGCTGATTATCACCTACTTATCTGTTTTTCTGTTTGTATCATTCAGCTTAATTTTCAAATCGGTTAACGAACAATACCTCAATACCATTATTCGTCAGAGCGGCAATAATATTGGATCTATCGTGGAGGGCGCATTGTACCACTCGATGCTCGCAAACGATAAAAGTTCGTTGCGCAATACGCTCGATATTATCAATACATTACCCGGTATTGACGAGGTTAACATGTACGACAGCGATGAGAATCTCGTTTATTCATCATTTGCGACCACAACAAACAATAAGCACAGCGACCCGAACTGCATAAGTTGCCATGCAAATATTAAATCAATGTTCTCTGATAAGCAGACTTCTTACAAAATAATAAATGTCAACTCCGATTGTGAAATGAATGTGAACGATAATGGGAGCCGGCATCTATTGATTAAATCGCCCATTCTCAATGAAAGATCGTGTTCGACAAGCTCATGTCACGCTCATCCGGAAACCGAGACTTTACTGGGATCACTAATCATAAAAATTCCTTTGGAAGCTCAGGATGCAGCAATCAGAAAATCTTCGACCGAGTTTTTTCTGCTGTCCATATTTGCCACATTTTTAATGGCTATTGTTTTATTATTCTTCACCAGGAAAAAAATTAAAGATCCGTTAAACGCACTCGTAAGTGTCAGTATGGCAGTTGCCAACGGCGATAAGAGCACCAGAATTGAGATCAAGCCAAATCAGCTGGATGATATGCGAATGGTTTCGCAAGCATTTAATGACATGCTTGATAACCTTCACACTGCAACAACCGAGCTTGAAAACTGGTCGCAACAGCTGGAATACAAAGTCCAGAAAAAATCAGAAGAATTGGGAGCTGCGCAGCATGAATTGATGCATGTTGAACGACTGGCTTCTCTGGGAAAGCTATCCTCTTCGGTGGCACATGAAATTAACAATCCCCTGTCAGGAATTTTGATATACACCAAGTTGCTATACAAGCAATTAAGCAATCCGGTTCTGGATATTTCAAAAAGAGAAACGATGCTTAAGCATTTGAAATTTATTGAAAATGAAACGAAACGTTGTGGGGACATTGTAAAAGGATTGTTGGATTTCTCAAGAAAAGATCAGAATGATTTTGAACCCCGGCACCTTCATGAGATACTCCAAGAGACTTATGAATTAATGACCCATCCCATCAAAATTGCCAATATCAGCTTCTTAACAGAATTCTCCGCTAAATCAGACCTGATTTATTGTAATCCGAACCAAATTAAGCAAGCTTGCATCGCGATGCTTGTAAATGCCTCCGAAGCGGTACTTGACAACGGAGAGATCTGGATTAAAACAAAAAATGCCGATGATGATACTGTTAACTTTGAAATTACAGATAATGGGTTGGGAATTGCTGCTGAAGACATTCCCCATATTTTTGAACCCTTCTTTTCAACAAAGCAAAATGTAAGTGGAATAGGTTTAGGATTGGCAATTGTTCATGGAATTATTCAAAACCACAAAGGAAAAATACAGGTAAAATCAGAGCTTGGAAATGGGACTGCCCTGTCTGTCACCTTCCCATTGATTAAAACTTAAACCGTAAGCATCATGGCAAAAAAAATATCAATATTAATCGTTGACGATGAAGAATCAGTAAGAGATTCTTTATATAACTGGTTCATTGAAGACGGCTACCGAGTCGAATGCGCCGAAAATGCGAAAAAGGCACTGACAATATTGGAATCCGATCAATTCGATATTATTCTTGCCGACATTAAGATGCCTGGAATGGATGGATTGGAAATGCTGAGACGAATAAAATCACTTAAGCAGGATTCAATCGTCATTGTCATGACCGCTTTTGCCACTGTTGATACCGCCGTTAAAGCGCTTAAAGACGGAGCATATGATTATGTCACAAAACCATTCGATCCGGACGATTTAACCCATTTAATCCGAAATGCCACCAAACAGATTTCTTTGGCTGATGAAAATGAAAACCTAAAGAAAAAAGTGGTCTCGCTGGAAAATGTAGAGGATATTATTGGAACGAGTGAGTCAATGAAAAATTTACTCAGAGAGGTTGAAAGTGTTGCTCAGACTAATTCGTCAGTCATCATAACAGGAGAAAGCGGAACAGGCAAAGAGCTTATTGCCAGAGCAATACATTCCAATTCACCCCGAAAATTCTTCCCTTTTGTCAGCGTTCATTGTGGAGCATTAACGGAAAGCTTGCTCGAGAGTGAGCTTTTCGGACACGAAAAAGGAGCCTTTACCGGCGCTATGTATAATCGCAAAGGAAGGTTTGAAATGGCCGATAACGGGTCGATTTTTTTGGATGAAATTGCCACTATTTCGACTAAAATGCAGATTGAACTGTTGCGCGTTTTAGAAACAAAAACCTTTGTCAGGGTTGGTGGCAATAAGGAAATAGCCTCTGATTTCAGGGTGATTTGCGCTACTAACAAAGATTTAAGAGGCATGGTAGAGAAGGGAACTTTCAGGGAAGATCTTTTTTACAGGCTGAACGTAGTAAATATTCACATTCCGCCTCTGCGTGAACGACTCTCTGACATTCCTTTGCTTGTTGACTATTTTATCAAAAAGTACTGCACCTCGATGAATAAACCTCCGGCGGCAATAGATACTGCTGCTTTAAAAAGAATTCAGGAGTTTAACTTCCCCGGAAATATAAGGGAGCTCGAAAACATGATCGAAAGAGCCATTGTAGTCGGTGATGGCAAGAAAATCGGCCTAAAAGATCTTCCGATGGAAAAATCGATGGTGAGCAGTACTACTGAAAGTCTGGATGATTTTGAAAAAGCATTCGTTCTTCAGATTCTGGACAAATACAGCTGGAATATCTCCCGTACGGCAAAGGCGTTGAAAGTTGACCGTGTAACACTCTACCATAAAATAAAGAAGTACGATCTAAAACCTGAAAGCTAATTTCAGCTGCATTTCATATTCTACCGATCAAAAATGCAAAACATCACGCTGATATCTTTTGGATATTTCGACAGAGACTTTCTGGAAAAGATTACTGAAGCGGTAAAAAATGAATTTTACTTTTCAGTGAATCTCAAAGAAGCCCATATCGATCTGAGTGAATATTATGATCCGACCAGAAGACAGTACAATGGAAATGCTTTATTAAAAATGGTCGATTCCCTTACGCTGCCCGACTCAATAAAAACTCTCGGATTATTTAATGTTGACCTGTTCATTCCCATTCTGACTTTTATCTTCGGACAAGCATATCTGAACGGGCGCTCAGGAATTGCATCACATTACCGGTTAAGCAGCGAGCGATATGGCATGACTAAAGACAAGCAGGTGTTACTGGAGCGTTTTGAAAAGGAGGTAATTCACGAGCTAGGCCACACATTTGGATTAATTCACTGTCATAATGCAACTTGCGTGATGAGGTCGAGCACTTATGTCGAAGATGTCGACCAAAAATCGAAACACCTTTGTCTTAAATGCCGGGCAGATTTAGAAATTCAGCAAAATTCATTTTTGAATAAATAAATTCTTCATCACATTCAAAACAAATAATAGAATTACAACCAAAATATTTGCTGCTAAAAAAAGCATCAGAAGAAAATAAAACCCTGAGATATATTGAATATTTCGCCTGAGAAAACTGGTTGCAAAATCACCAATCCAAAGTGTTATTAAATTGAATATCAATAAAAAAACAACCAGCCATAAAAATCCGTAAAGAGCACCGCCTAGGTCAGATTTACTCAGTGTCATTGAACTGCCTGTTGAATACAGGATATAGATGAGCAAAGTTGTTTTCCACCAAACGGCCAGAGATCCAAAAAAAACAAGGCTGACATATGAAATTAAACTGCTCCAAACATTAAGACCGATCTGTTTTACAACTGAGAAATCAGTAAATACCTCTGTAGATATTCGAAATGAAGTGCGCTCAGTAACATTGAAACCGTATATGAATAAAGTTCCTAAAAACAATACGATTCCAGCGGCTATCAGCGGACTGATGCCAATAAAGAAATTTCCAATTTTTTGGTAAATACTTTTTTTATTGTACGAATGCGTGACATGCCCGAGTGATTCTCCGTTGTTATTGGGCTTGAACAATTCGATTTCAGTTATCTTATGACCAAAAATCACCGCAAAAAAAGCGTGGCTTAACTCATGCACTGTGCAGCCTAACCAACCAAATCCATAAAGAAAAAGATTCCTCCCCAAAAAACGGACGCTAAGCCGGGCGGAAAGAGTTGCCGAGAAATTGAGCAGAATAAAAAGTACAAGCAGGGAGCCAAACGAAATAAACAATTGATTAAACGTTGAATGTAGAACATTTAACAGATAATCAATTATTCGGGTGAGGTATATTTCCATTTAGATAAAGTTCTGTACACAAAGATAATGGGTGTTTCACAAAGAATAAAATCCGGGATGGTTATTTCAAAATTTAGTTATTAAATCGCCTGAAGAAATATCACAGCACTTCTGCTACTACAAAGGTACTGCCTCCGATAAAAATAAAATCCTCCGCAACCGCGTTTTTACGGGCTGCTTCCACTGCCTCCGCTACTGAAGAATAGGTGCTGCCCTTCAGGTTAAAGAATGCTGCCATCTTCATCAACTGATTTTCTTCAAGCGCACGCGGAATAGCTGCTTTTGTAAAATAGTAAATAGCCTCAGTGGGCAACAGTCGCAATACACCCGAAATATCTTTGTCATTAACCATTCCAAGCACGAAATGAAGCGTTTTATAGGGTGTCTGTTTAATCTGTGCTAATACTTCGCGTAATCCGCCCTCATTATGACCGGTATCACACACAATTCGTGGATTGGCGCCGATCACCTGCCAGCGTCCCTGCAGGCCTGTGTTGGCCACAACATTTTCCAGACCTTGTCGGACAGCGCTTTCAGGTATAAACCATCCTTGGTCGCGAAGTTGTTCAACAGCAGCAAGTACCGTACAGGTATTTTTTGACTGATAGCACCCCAGCAAATCGATCCGTAAATTCTCATAAACCACTCTCCTGCCCTTTCGGACATTGAAAATCTGACGGTTATCAGCCGAATACAGCCCTGAACCCACATTATATTGCGAATCAGCAAAAACAATTGGAGCGCCAAGCTCATTCGCGATTCCCTTAAAAATAATTTCTGTCTGAGGATGCGATTCCCCAATTACAACCGGCACCCGGCGTTTGATAATTCCTGCCTTTTCAAGGGCAATCTTTCCCAGCGTATCACCCAATAATGCAGTATGATCCAAACTGATGTTGGTAATTACAGATAGTACCGGTTTAATAATGTTCGTTGAATCGAGCCGTCCGCCTAAACCGACCTCTATGATTGCCAGATCCACTTTGTTCGCAGCAAAATAATCAAAGGCCATCATCACGGTTAATTCAAAAAAAGAAGGCTCGAGATGTGTTTTTTGATTGCGAAGTAAAAACTCAGTGACAAATTTCACCACAAACTCTTTTTCAATCATTTCGCCATTTATCCTGATCCGTTCACGAAAGTCTTTCAGGTGCGGCGAAGTGTAAAGACCTGTTTTATAACCGGCTTCTGCCAAAATACTGGCCAGAATATGTGAAACAGACCCCTTCCCGTTGGTTCCGGCAATATGAACTGATTTAAACCGATGATGTGGACTATCAAACATCACGTCAAGGGCTGTTGTATTGTCAAGATTGTCTTTATAGGCTAGAGGCCCCGACCGCTGATAATAAGGAAGATGATCGTATAAATATTGGATTACTTCATCGTAGTTTTGCATTACAACATCGCTTGTTGACAAATTAGAGAACAAAGATGATAAATTCCGAAGGTCAAAACGACTAATCATCCTTTTTTTTCCTATTTTTATCCATATAATAAAGTCGGAAAATAATGCCTAAATCAAAAGTATTTGTCATTGATACCAACGTCATTCTGCATGACCACGAATGTATTTATCATTTCAACGATAACGACGTTATCCTTCCTATCACCGTTCTGGAAGAACTGGACAAATTTAAGAGGGGAAACGACCAGATCAATTTCCAAGCCCGTCAATTCGTAAGAGTATTGGATGAAATTGTTGGAAATGAATTATTTAATGGTGGAATATCATTGGGTACCGACAAAGGAAAGCTAATGATTGAAACAGGAAAGCCATTTTCCGAAAAACTGAAAGAATCGTTTCGGGAAGATATCCCCGATCACCGCATCCTTGCGATCACTGAATATTTAAGGGATAAATACAAAGACCGCAAGGTTGTTCTTGTCACAAAAGATGTGAATCTAAGGATGAAAGCGAAATCGCTTCATATCGATTCGGAGGATTATAAGAACGACAAAGTTCAGGATATCAATGTATTACATCAGGGAATTCGTGAAATAAAAGATTATAGCGATCAGTTGATTGCCCAACTCTACGAGCATAACTTCCTTACTACCGAAGAAGCAGGAATTGAAAAACCGCCCTTCGCCAACGAATTTTTCATCCTGAAGAGTCCTAAATCGAGCGTATTGGCTTATTACAATCCTTTTCGTCAACGGTTCGAAAGGGTCGATAAAAAAAACGCCTATGGCATCAAACCCCGCAACGCGGAGCAAACATTTTCGATTCATGCCTTGCTCGATCCTGATATTAAGCTGATTAGTCTGACGGGAAAGGCTGGTACCGGCAAAACGCTACTTGCTCTGGCAGCCGCCATTGCCCAGCACAATATTTACGAACAGGTCTTACTTGCGCGACCCATCGTTGCTTTGAGCAACCGGGACATAGGATTTCTTCCCGGTGATGCTGAAGAAAAAGTACTTCCCTATATGCAGCCGCTCTTCGATAACCTTGCTGTAATCAAGCGGTGTTTCAACCACAATAGTCCGGAATACAAACAAATTGAAGATTTAAAAAAAGACGAACGACTGGTGATCAGTCCATTGGCTTTCATTCGGGGACGAAGTCTATCCAATTGTTTTTTCATTATCGATGAAGCTCAAAACCTTACGCCCCACGAAGTAAAAACCATCATCACAAGGGCTGGCGAGGGAACAAAGATGATTTTCACCGGTGATATTCAGCAAATCGATTCTCCTTATCTGGATATGCAATCCAATGGGTTGGCTTACCTTACCGACCGAATGAAGGGTCAGGATATTTTTGCACATGTCAACCTGGTGAAAGGAGAACGAAGTTATCTTGCCGAGCTGGCCAGCGATTTGCTATAAAAAATGTGCTAATTTGCCAATGTGATAATTTGCTAATGTGCTAATGTGCTAATTTGCTAATGTGATAATTTGCCAATGTGCTAATTTGCCAATGTGCTAATATAAAATCAATCAAATAATTAACCAATCAATATGTTAAAAGTAAACGAATATTTCGGCGGAAGTGTAAAATCGATTGCGGTCGAAAATGAAGAAGGAGTGGCAACGGTTGGCGTTATGGAGGCCGGCGAATATGAATTTGGAACATCTACCCTTGAAATTATGACCGTAACCGGAGGAACGCTGGAAGTAATGCTGCCAGGCGAAAATCAATGGACGGTTTATTCAAAAGGCGGAATTTTCGAAGTCGAAAAGGATGTGAAATTTAAAGTAAAAGCCAATGCTTCAGTAGCTTACTACTGCGAATACAAATAGCACTAATCAATTTGAGTTGTTATTTGGACTTTGTGAGATCTGCAGTTTTTCACTCGCTGCAGATCCCGTAAATTCTGAGAACAAATCATAAATTTTTCTCTTCCAGGTTTGCTTTCAGTTTGTCTAAGCCCATTTGCAGATCCTTCCCCAGCATTCCTTCCATATCCTTTATCAGCAAGAACAGGTTCATCGGGTATTTCATCTTTCCTGAGAAACCCCATTTAACTTTCGTTTGTGAATCAGAAATAGCCTCAAAAGTGAAATCCGCATTGTTGGTTGCTGCAAAAGGTTTTAAAAACCTTAGCTCATAATCTATTCTTTCATGATCGATTATTTTCATAATCTCCTGCTCACCTTTTCCTACATCCTTCATCTGGCTCTCCCAGGCTGATATGAAGCCAACCGTTCCATCAATACCACGATAATCTTTCTTCATCTGCGGATCTTTATTGGCCCAGACGCTGAAAGAATCCTGATAAAATAAATTTCGCTATTTCCATGGGTATATAAATTAAGTGATTACGATCGAAACTATATGTAGCTGCCGACTGCGTCCCCCAGCCGGCGGATGGCAGTTGTTGCGGGCTGGAAACTCCGCATTCAGCACAGAAACGGTAATTGACAAATTGTTTTTACTATAACCAGGTGTTATTTAGTCAAGCAAACTATCAATCTCCAATAATTTCAAACTCTCGTTCCACTGCTCTTCTAAGCATCTTATCTGCCATATAAACTTTAAAATCACGTTTGTCCCCTAGATATTTCTGAATGGAATCTATAGATTCTTGAATATCAAATAGATACTTTTTAATCTCATTATCCATATATCAAGGTCTTTGTCTGGTTAACTGAATTAATAAAATATGGATTAGATAAAGATTTGTCCGTTACTAAGTCAACCGGGCGCTGAAATAAATTCTCAAATTTATCAGCTAAATCAAAATATGTGTCAGCATAATCTCCGTAGTCCATAGGTTTAAAGGAGATTAGTAAATCAATATCACTTTTGTCGTTAAAATGGTCGGTGCAGACCGAACCAAAAACAAATAACGAAAGAACATTATGTGTCATGCATAATGATTTGATTTTATCTATATTGTCGGATATTAGTCTTTGCATATCAATGTTTTGTACAAATATATCATTATTATATAAATCTGGCAACTGCTGCTTTACAATTACTTATATTTGCTAACCCATAATATATCCATAAGATTCGGGTCAGTTTAAAGGATTGTTCAAATATATATCTGCTGATGGTTAATTATTTCTATTTGTTATTTGCTGTGTGCCTGACACTATTTTCCGGACAAACAAATTTGTATGGCCAACAGGCAACCTCGAATAAGGATAATGCCGATTCAGCAAATTATTTATCTATTCCGGTGGCGGGAAACAGCTGGGCAACGTACCCACATAATACAGAATATGAATTAATTACAGAATCAGGACTTCAAAACTGGTCAGATCCGAATGTTTTAATAAAAACCTATTTCAGAACTGCACGGGCTGGAAAAATTCAATTGGCGCTAAAGGTTCATATAATTTCAGGCAGTTCCTCCATCAAATGTCAGATCGGAAAAGAGACAAAAGTTGTAAACATAAGCAATACGACTACCGGCACTTTAAAAATCGGCACATTTAACATTGAGAAACCAGGATATCAGACCATTGTACTCACCGGAATTTCAAAAACAGCCGGGACTTACGCAGAAATATCTGATGTTTTAATCGCCGGAGATGCCGTTGATAGCAGCACCCGATATGTGAAGGATGATTTTTACTGGGGCCGCAGAGGTCCTTCTGTCCATTTGAATTACGAAATTCCACCCAATGCAGGCGATGCAGCGTGGTTTTATAACGAGATTACTGTTCCAAAAGAGAATGATGTTGTGGGTTCATATTTTATGGCCAACGGTTTTGGGGAAGGATACTTTGGAATACAAGTCAATTCGCTAACTGAGCGCAGAATCTTGTTTTCGGTCTGGAGTCCATACAAAACCGATAAACCAGGTGATATTCCTGAAGATCAAAGAATTATTTTATTAAAAAAAGGTGAAAATGTTACTGCCGGAGCATTCGGCAACGAAGGATCGGGAGGTCAGAGTTATCGAAAGTATTTCTGGAAATCAGGAATCACCTACCGCTTCCTGCTCAAAGGAACGCCGTCAGAAAATAGTTCCACCGACTATACGGCGTGGTTTTTTGCTCCTGAAATTGGAAAGTGGGAAATAATTGCAAGTTTCAGGCGTCCAAAAACTACTACTTATCTGAAAAGGCTCCACTCCTTCCTTGAAAATTTCATTCCCGAAAACGGGAATATACCCCGGATGGGAATTTATTCCAATCAATGGGTTTGCAACCCTTCAGGTGCCTGGGCCACCTTGGTAAAAGCCAGGTTTACAGCCGATGCAACGGCGCGGAAAGAGGCCAGACTCGATTACTCCGGAGGATCAGCAAAAGGGCGTTTCTATCTGAAAAACTGCGGATTTTTTAATGATAATACGGCTATCGATACTTGGTTTACCCGATCCCAAACCGCTAAAGCACCCATCATTGATTTTTCGGTTTTGCCATAGTCCTCATTTTTATTTGACCGCCGTTTTGATGGTTCAATCATCATTAAAACCGATATTTTCAACTATATAGATAAATATATCGCTATATATTGATCTGCATTTGCAATATTAATGCTACATTCTAATATATATCAATATATTTATTGCTTAAACTTTTTATGCTTTATTTATAATATTGCAATAATTTTATATATTAAAGCAAATATATTACTTATTCTTATTGTATATTTGCAATATTAAAGCAATATAAAGATCAATTATAATTTTGCTTATGATTTATCGGGAAAAATATCTGAACAAAATCGTTTCCGGATTTAAGACGGTTTCGATTGTGGTATTAATTGGAGCTCGTCAGGTAGGTAAAACGAGCCTGATGAAATCATGTACACTTGATGGCAAAACGCTGTTCATCAATGGTCAGGATCCTGCTATTGCCGAACTCTTTCAGCGATTTTATGATATAGAACAATATTTGAAAATCTATTTAAACGAAAAACTGGAAGGGTACTTGCTGGTTGATGAGTTTCAATTCATCCATGGAATTTCGACCATGCTTAAACTCCTGACAGATAATCATCCCCAGCTAAAAGTTCTTTGTTCAGGCAGTTCCAGTCTGGATATTTTACAGCAAATAGATGAATCGCTGGCCGGAAGAGTCAGAACCATCGAAGTGCTCTCGCTTTCATTTGAGGAATACTTGCTATTTAAAGATCAAAATTTATATCAACTCTTTCAATCCTTGAATTCGGATACTGAAAGCAGTGCATTAACAGCCGTTTTTGAGGACACCCTTTCAGAATATATGCTTTATGGCGGTCTGCCCCGTGCTGCACTTGCAGCTCGTCCGGATGATAAAATGGAAATTTTAAATGACATTTATAAAACCTATTTACTTAAGGATGTTCGCAATTACGTTGCAAATCAGGATATTGTGGGATTCAACAAACTGCTGCGTCTGCTAGCGTCCCAAATAGGAAATCTTGTCAACGTTAATGAAATAAGCAGATCAACAGGCTTGTCTTACAAAAAATGCGAAGAACACCTTTACCTGCTGGAGCAAATGTATATCCTGAAAATGATTGAACCTTATCACACCAACAAACGAAAGGTAATCGGGAAGATGAAAAAGATCTACTTCTGCGATCTGGGTCTGAGAAATATGATTGAGAACAATTTCAATAATTTAACTTTCAGAAGCGATGGTGGTGCTTTATTTGAGAACTTCGTTATGCTTGAACTCTGGAGGAATAAAAATCCCGGGGCAATTTTGCAGTTCTTCAGAACATCAGACGGAACGGAAGTTGATTTTGTACTTAACCAGCTTAATGATATTTTAGCCGTTGAATGCAAATATAAAAATATAGCAAAACCCATTAGTCTGGTCGGGTTGAATAATTTTTGCAAAGCAGAAGCAATTGAACGAAAATATATTGTCAATAAAAACTTTAATGCAACTTACAAAGAGACAAAGTTAATTCAGGGGTTTCTTGTGAACCGACTTCGATAAGATTAATTCATACCTTTACCGAATTGAAAAAACAGAATTTTCATCCATTATGAGCACGATTACTTCACAGATTTATAGAATTGTTGTACCAAAGTTTATCCGAAAAAGAATACTTGCCAAAGAACTCCGGCTTGCCATTCTTAACTATTATGACACACTTCCCGAAGCTCCTTCAACAGAACTTAAGACGGTTCTTGATTATCTGAGAACAAATCCGATCGCGGTTTTTCCATATTCTTTTCAAAACAAATACAATCCTGAAACAATTGAGGTCTTTAAGGATTCACAAAAAGGATTGCGCTATGTAATGCTCGAGGGCAAAAAGCTCTATTTCAAAAGACGATGGAGTAAGAAAAGAATTCAGCACAGCTTTAATGAGTTAACGCGGGAACAGGATCCGCAGAGTCCTCACCGATACCTTAACGACCAGTTTAAGATCGAAGAAGGTGAAGTACTTGTTGATATAGGAGTTGCAGAGGGCAATTTTGCTTTGGGAGCTGTTGAAAAAGCATCGAAACTGATACTTTTCGAGACCGATAAAGAGTGGATTGAAGCCCTGAACGCCACATTTGAACCCTGGAAAGATAAGGTTGTAATTGTCAATAAATTTGTAAGTGACAGTACAAATAACACCAATACCACATTGGATGATTATATCGCTGCAGACGAAAAAATATCCTTTTTAAAAATCGATGTGGATGGTGCGGAATCCCGGCTCTTAAGTGGTTGCACACGTATTCTGGCTGACCAGAAGCCACTAAAAATAGCCCTGTGCACCTATCACAAAAACGACGATGAAAAGGAATTCAAGGCATTATTATCTCAAAATGGCTTCGAAACATCTCATTCCAATGGGTTTATGCTCTTTTATTACGATAAAAAAATGAAGGCGCCCTATTTAAGACGTGGTCTGATCAGGGGGGTGAAATGAATGATCAATGATCAATGGACAATGGGTAAAGTTCAATGATCAATGGGCAATGATCAATGGGCAATGGGCAATGGACAATGGTCTCCGTCAGTTGACGGATCAATTATTAATGTTTAATGGCATTATATTAAAATAATATGAATTTAGAAAAACTCTGCTCCGAAGTACAATTGATTGCCAAAGCAGCCGGTGCCTTTATCGCCGGAGAACGCGAAAAATTCAACCTCGATGCAATTGAAATTAAAGGCAAAGCCAATTTCGTTTCGTATGTCGATAAACAGGCAGAAGAGATGATCATTAGCGGCTTGCGGCAGCTTCTGCCCGGGTCGGGCTTTATTGCAGAGGAAGGAACGGCCGGCAGCACCGACGAAAAATACAAATGGATCATCGATCCTCTCGACGGAACAACCAATTTTGTGCACAGTCTCCCCCCTTTTGCGGTGAGTATTGCCTTGATGGACGAATCTGAATTGATCATTGGCGTTGTTTATGAAATCACACAAGAGGAGTGCTTCTATGCATGGAAAGGGAGTAAAGCCTATTTGAATGGAAAAGAAATAAGAGTCACCACCGCAGCGACAACCGGAGATTCACTGATTGCAACAGGCTTTCCCTACTCTGCGATGGACATGCTTGATCCTTTCATTGCCTCGATGCGTTATTTTATGATTCATTCGCATGGCTTGCGAAGACTGGGTTCTGCAGCCACCGATATGGCCTATCTGGCGGCAGGACGGTTTGAGGCATTTTATGAGCACGGTCTGAAGCCATGGGATGTAGCAGCAGGAACAATCATCGTAAGACAGGCAGGCGGAAAAGTAACCGACTTCAGCGGAACCGACAAATTTCTGTTTAACGGGGAAATGGTCGCATCCAACAGTGCCTATTTCGACGAATTTTACGATATTGTGCATGATTTTTTCGTAAAAAAGCAGTAGTCAAATATTAAATTGAAAAGGATCAGTCACTAAAAATTTGAAACTATAATGGGATATTATTTGCTGCGGGCACTGTCATGGCTGATTTATACAATGCCGTTAAGCGTGGTTTATTTTCATTCAGATCTGCTCTTTGCAGTGTTGTTTCATGTTGTCCGCTACCGTCGCGATGTAGTGGAAGATAATCTTGCCAACTCATTTCCTGAAAAGTCACAGAAAGAGCGTCATCAGATTGCCGTAAAATTCTACCACCATCTCTGCGATTGTTTCCTCGAAACACTTTATTTCGACCGGATATCCGCAGTGAAAGTAAAAGAAAGGGTGAAGTTTCTGAATCCAGAACTGCCCAATCATTACATGGATCAGGGAAGGCAGGTTATTATTCTGATGGGGCATTACAATAACTGGGAATGCTTCAATAACTGGGGATTGCATACTACCCACCCATCATATGCCATTTACAAGAAGCTGCGCAGCGACGCTTTCGAGAAATTTTACTTTCATCTTCGCAGCCGGTTTGGTACCTTTCCGCTGGAAAGGGCAATGACATTCAGACAGCTGGCTGATGATTCGAAAGCCGGCAAGCCAAGTCTGACACTGTTCCTGGTCGATCAGACACCACGTGTATTCGATATACAATATTGGACTAGTTTTTTAAATCAGGAGACAGCCGTATTGGTGGGTCCCGAAAAAGTAGCTGTAAAATTAAATACCGTCGTGCTTTTTGGTCAGACAAGAAAGATCAAAAGAGGATATTATGAAGTTAAATATGTGCTGATCACTGATAATGCCAAACAATGCCCAAAATTTGAAATCACAGAAAAAAGCACACGTCTAATGGAAGAAATCATCATCGAAAGTCCCCAATTCTGGCTTTGGTCGCACCGGAAATGGAAACATAAAAAATCGGATTTAGCACAAAATAATTAATTCGTTCCGCCAGTTGGCGGACGTAATTCATTCCGCCAGCTGGCGGACGTAATTCATAATTTTTTTAATTCCGGCATGAAGCTCTCAATCGTAATTTTAAACTGGAACGGAAGTCACCATTTGCGAAGGTTTCTTCCATCGGCAGTAAAGTACTCTCGATACGATTGGGTTGAAATAGTTGTGGCTGACAACTGCTCAACCGACGACAGCCACAAGCTGATAACGCAGGAATTTCCCGGTGTAAAATACCTTCAGCTCGAACGCAATTATGGTTTTGCAGAAGGTTACAATCAGGCCTTAAAGAACAATAACGCAGAGTACATCCTGTTGCTGAATTCTGACGTGGAGGTAACGGAACACTGGCTGGACCCGATGATTAAATTAATGGACACTAATGAGTTAATTGGAGTTTGCCAACCCAAAATCAAATCACTTCATCAGCCCGAAAAATTTGAATATGCGGGAGCTTCCGGCGGATTTATCGACCGCTTCGGTTATCCGTTTTGTCGTGGCCGGCTGATTAATGTGCTGGAAACAGACCAGGGACAGTACGACGATCCTATTTCTGTATTCTGGGCCAGTGGAGCAGCCATGCTGATAAGAGGGACAATTTGGCATGAGATGGGAGGTTTCGATCCTGATTTCTGGGCGCATATGGAGGAGATAGACTTGTGCTGGAGGATGAAAAATCGCGGATATAAAGTAGTCGTTTGCCCTGAGTCGGTTGTCTGCCACCTTGGCGGCGGAAGTCTTTCGTATGGAAGTCCTCAAAAGATTTACCTGAATTTCCGGA
This sequence comes from Mariniphaga sp., assembly GCA_037133495.1. Lineage (GTDB taxonomy): Bacteria > Bacteroidota > Bacteroidia > Bacteroidales > Prolixibacteraceae > JAAFHB01. The sequence continues at coordinate 24,467 of JBAXOA010000023.1, forward strand.
ATAACCTGTTTCTCTTGTTCAAGAATCTCCCAAAAGGTAAGCTTTATGGAACACTATTGGTCAGGATGTTACTTGACGGAGTTGCAGCGATCCAGTTTCTTATTACAGGGCAGTTTATTGCATCCGGCAAGGTACTGCAGGCCCACTTCGATTTCTACAGACAGCTGAAAAGCCTTCGAAATAAAAGGAGGCAGCTGCTTTCACTGGTATCGGTCACCAGGCACCCCGAGATTTACAAAGGGAGTCTGATTTTTGATTTCTTTTTCGCCCGAAAGAGAAAGTTTTCAGCGTTAAATTTTCCCGCAGATAAGCTAAATATTGATTAACTTTAGGTTTGAATGCCATGAGGGTAATTTATTAAATAAATATTTTGGTGTATTGCACCTTTGTGTCTTATCTATTCATCTACTATAAATATCGCGGTGTTCTGCACCTTAGGAAAATAGTAAAGCAGCAGCATGAAAGCCAGCAAAATAGTTCACAATAACGAAGACCGGATAAAAGTTGAATTTCCGTTTAATCAGAAGATTGCATCAGTGGTAAGGCAGATTTCTGATGCCAGATGGAGCAAGACCATTGGGGCTTGGCATATTCCATGTAATAATGATATTTATCATCAGCTTATCGGACTATTTCCGGATATTGAGATTCCCCAAAATCCAATATTTGAAACATGCACACTAACGTCGGATGTACGATCAGATTCGGCTAAGAAAGTTGTATCAATGATTGAGGGCAGCGAAAAATTTTCAGAAGCAGGGTCATTTCGCTTCATTTCTCCTTTGGGAGTAACCCAACGTAGTATTTCAAAAGATGAGATTGCGATTGAGGTTTCAGGGAAAAGCCTGATTATCAAGATGCCTAAGAATGAGACAGATATACAGTTTGTCCGGACTTTTAACTACGTGAGATGGGACAACCGGCAGTTCAGGTGGGTAATACCAAATTACGGCAAAAATTTGGAGTTAATCAAGAATTATTTCAATACAAGGATTAGCCGGATTGAAACCAGAATAATAGAACAACCTAAGGCAGTACCCAATTTTAGTACGGCTCAAATTATTACTGATTTACCGAAAATAGATTTCGAAAGTCTGAGAGAGATCGAGCGGTTTAAGCGATGGATGGAGCAAAAGAGGTACAGCGAATCGACGGTAAAAACATACGTTATGGCGATCACCGTTTTTCTCCGTTTTATCAAACCCAAAACAAGTGCCGAAGCGACGAATGAAGATATGCGGCGGTTTGTATATTACTATATGATTCCGCGAAAATTGAGTTTTTCATATCAAAATCAAGCAATTAACTCAGCAAAGCTTTTTTTCAAAACGATACATGGTTCGGTTTTGGTAACCGAGCAATTGGAGCGTCCAAGAACGGCGCACAGACTTCCAAATGTATTAAGTAAGGAGGAAGTTTCGGCAATCTTGCAAGCGCTGGTAAATCAGAAACACCGTGTCATGCTAAGTTTGATCTATGCATGTGGATTAAGAAGAGGTGAGTTGCTGAACTTAAAGCCGGAGAATATCGATTCGAAACGACATTTATTGATTATCCTTAATGCGAAGGGGCGAAAAGACCGGATAATTCCAATTTCGGATAAAGTAATAGGTATATTAAGGGAATATTACAAAGGATATAGGCCGAAGACATGGTTATTTGAGGGTCAGTTTGCTGGGGAGCCATACAGTGAAAAGAGTATTCAGAGTGTATTGAAGCTGGCTCTTGAAAAAGCAGGAATATCAAAACCGGTTACGTTGCATTGGTTAAGGCATTCGTATGCCACGCATCTTTTAGAAGCTGGTACAGATTTACGTTATATTCAGGAATTACTGGGGCATAAGAGTTCAAAGACCACCGAGATTTACACGCACGTAACCGAAAAGAGTTTGCAGAAAATAAAGTCTCCATTTGATGATTTGTAAATTTAATTAAGTTACTTTTACGATAAAGATCTGGTATTTGTCAGGCCTATTCGCCCAATTTGGAACGTTAGGCCTGATTTTCTAAGACCTATATACAAGTTAGGGGCAAGTGTAAAAAAAAACGACACAGCGGACAATTTGCTACTTAAAGACAGAATAGAAAAATGAAACTGCCAACGCACAAAACAGCACATTTGCAAACCGCACAAGCCGACACACGACCAAAGTTTGCAAAAGAGCTGTTTTCTTGCCTACGCTCCCAAGCCCACCCACCACCCCATAAAGACAGGTTGACAACTTTTTGATTATTTTTTATCTTATAAATCGAGATAATTAATACAAATTACTATTTTTGCAACTTGATAATTTGAAAGTCAATGAACAGAATTAAAGAAGTACTTGAAGAAAAAGGAATAAAACAGACTTGGTTGGCTGACAAGTTGGGGAAAAGCTACAATATGGTAAACTCATATGTGCAAAACCGACAGCAACCGCGCATTGAAGTACTTTATGAAATTGCTAAAATTCTTGACGTGAATGTAAAAGAACTATTAATTGACAACGATATTAAAACGAAGAAATAATGAATAAAGAAAAGAAAATAACCACTGATATAAAAGTGCCTAACAAGGATTTGGAAGCATTGAAAAAACATTTTCCGAATTGCTTTGACAAGGACGGAAATTTTCAACTTGAAAAATTCACGAAGAACTTAGGCGTGAATGAAATTAACTTCTCTAATGAAAGTTATGGTTTAGACTGGCTTGGAAAATCTTATGCCCGACTGTTGGCAAGTGACCCTGCAACTACATTGCTAAAGGCAGACGAAACCCACAACCAAAAAGAAGAAAATAAAAACTCTGAAAACCTTTTGATAAAAGGCGACAATTTGGAAGTATTGAAACACCTTGCCAACGCCTATTATGAACAAATAAAAATGATTTACATAGACCCACCATATAATACGGGTAGTGATGGGTTTACATATCAAGATGATAGAAAATTTACAGTAAAAGAATTACAACAGTTAATTGGCATTGATGAAGAAAAAGCCAAACGCATTTTAGATTTCACACAAGCTAAAAGCAACTCCCACTCGGCTTGGCTGACTTTTATGTATCCCAGACTTTATTTAGCAAAACAACTTCTAACAGAAGATGGTGTCATTTTCGTTTCAATTGATGAAAGTGAAGTAGCACAACTACAAATTTTATTAGATGAAATTTTTGGTGAAGAAAATTTTATAGCATTAGCACCACGAAAAACTGGTGCAGGTTCAGCAGCTACACGTTCTGAATCAGAACTAAGGAAACTAAACGATTATGTATTCATTTATCAAAAAAGTCAATTAGTTTTTAAGCAAAAGATGATGGGTGAAAAAAACTTTCCATATTCTGATGAACTTGGAGATTATCTGTTAGCCCAATATCAAGCATCGGGTTCTGATGCTACACGTTCTGCAAGAAAAAATATGTATTACCCTATTTATGTTTTAGATGACGGAACACTTACAACTGCTGAACCAACTTCATATAAGAAAGTTATTTTGCCCAACAAAGTAAATGGCGAAGATGGCAGATGGCTTTGGAAACCTGACAAGTTTGAAAAGGATAATAAACATTTTATTAATTATGAAGGTGGTAAACTTCAAAGAAAGGTTTATTTCGACCCAGAGAAGGACAATAATATTTACCAAGTTGAAAAAGCTTGGCTCGACCAGTTTACAAACGCATCTGGAACAAAAAGTTTCAATCAATTATTTGAACCTATAAAAGGAATTTTTAGCAATCCTAAACCAGTTGAGTTAATTAAACATTTATTCAATTTGATTAATAACGATGATGAAGATGATGACATTTTAATACTTGATTTTTTTGCAGGAAGTGGAACGACAGGTGAAGCAGTCATGCAATTAAATTCAGAAGAACTTAAAAATAAGAGATTTTTATTAGTTCAAATTCCCGAACTCATCGACCCAAAGAAAAACAAAGTCGCTTTTGATTTTGTAAAAGATGAACTTAAAGCGGAACCCACCATTTTTGAAATCACCAAAGAACGACTTATCAGAGCGGCAAAAAAAACTAAAGAAATAATTAATACAAAAATTGCTGAGAAAGGAATAGAGATACAAGACTTAGAAGGCAAACTAGATTTGGAAGATAAAGACGAAAAAATAAAATTATTAAAGACAGAAATTAAAGCACTGAAAGGACAAGACCTTGGCTTTAAAATAATTGAAACCATTCCTATTTGGGAAGATTACGATTTTGAAGCAGATGAGTTAAACAACCAAACAACTTTATTTGATGAAAGCAAATTGACCGAAGATGACATCAAGGCACTTCTAACAACTTGGAAAACGTATGATGGTATTGCATTAACGCAAGATTTAGAAACGATTGATTTGGGCGGGTACACCGCCAATTACAACAACGGCAAATTGTATTTGATGAATAAAGGATTCACAACGGACAACCTTAAAACACTTTTGGAAAAAATTGATTCGGACAAGAAATTTAATCCTACTTCTATCATCGCATTTGGCTACCACTTTGAAAGCAAGAATTTGCGTGAACTTTCCGAAAACGTTAAGTCGTATGCCAACAAGAAAAACATTGATATTGATTTTATAACAAGGTATTAGTATGAAGGGATTTAATTTTGAAAAGAACCTGAACCATCAATCACAGGCAGTAGAAAGCACTACTGCCGTGTTTGAAAATATTAGCCTCGTTCAGCCGACAGAAACGGATAAAAACTACATAAATCCTGCGTTTGATTATTCAACCGACAGAAATTATCCTGATAACATTCGAGCCATTCAATATCGCAATAGCGTTGAAGAAAAGTTCAAAAAAGGCAACATCATTGACATAATGATGGAAACAGGAACAGGCAAAACCTATACGTACGCAAAAACAATTTTTGAACTTAATAAACAATACGGAATTTTCAAGTTTATTGTGATTGTTCCAACTTTGTCAATCAAAGCAGGTACTATTGACTTTCTAAAATCGGACAGCAGTCGGGAACATTTCAAAGAACAATACGGCAAAACGCTTCATTTACATATTGTAGAAAGCCAAAAAAACACAAAAAGTAAAAAATCATATATACCGCCTGCTGTAACCAGTTTTGTGAATTCAGGAAATTTTGAGAAAAACAGCATTCAGGTAATGATTATCAATGCTGGAATGATTAATTCCGACACAATGCAAAAAAGTTTTGATAAAGGCCTTTTCGATAAATATACAGTGCCATTTGATGCTATCGGAGCAACAAAACCCTTTATGATTATTGACGAGCCACATAAATTTGCTCAAGGCAACAAAACTTGGGAAAACGTACAAAAAATGAAACCACAATTTATTTTGCGTTATGGTGCAACATTCCAAGAATATGAAAACCTGATTTACACTTTAACAGCAGTTGACTCTTTCAATAGGAATTTGGTAAAAGGCGTAATAGGTCACATTACAGAATTTGAGAGTGGTAAAAACGCAGTTGTTAAGTTCATTGATTCGGACGGCACAGAAGCCCGTTTTGAATTGATAGAAAATGATAAACGCAAAACAGTTACCATAACCAAAAAGGAAAGTCTGAAAAAGATTCATTCCGAAATGACCGACTTAACGATTGAAAATTTGAATAAAAGCACGGTTGTTTTATCCAACGGTTTGGAAATGAAAAAGGGTGACAAAATCAATCCTTATTCGTATGCCGAAAAGCTACAAGAAACAATGATTCAAAAGGCGATTAAGCACCATTTCGAAATCGAAAAAACTTTGCTGACAAGAGATGTAAAAATAAAACCGCTTACGCTGTTTTTTATTGACAACATTGACGAATACCGAAACAAAGACGGGTACATCCGCAAAACTGTTGAACAATATATTGAAGCAGAAATAAAGGAACTTTTGAAAACTGAAAAGGATATTTTTTACAAATCATACCTTGAAAAAACGTTAATTGATGTTTCTGCAACACACGCAGGTTATTTCTCCAAAGACAATACAGAAAAAGACGAAGCCATTGAAAAAGAGATAAACGAAATTTTGCACGACAAACAAGCAATGCTTGATTTAGAAAATCCAAGACGATTTATTTTTTCAAAATGGACTTTACGTGAAGGTTGGGACAACCCAAATGTTTTTCAGATTTGCAAACTCCGAAGTAGCGGAAGTGAAATATCAAAATTACAAGAAGTTGGTCGTGGCTTACGCTTGCCTGTTAATGAATACGGCAATCGTGTTAAAGACGAGCAATTTTATTTGAACTACTTTGTTGACTTTACAGAAAGTGATTTTGTAGATAAACTCGTAAATGAAATCAATGAGAAATCAGGTGCAATCTCAATCGAACAAGTTCCTGATAAACTTTCTGATATAATAATTAAGAAAATTTGCGAACTATACGAAACAACAGAAGATAAACTCTTAGAAGTTTTGGATTCAAACAATGTAGTTACAAGAACAAATTCATTTAAATCTGGTGGGTTCGACTTCATTAAACAAAACTACCCACGAATTTTTGAAGGCGTTAATTCTAACAAAGTTCGCAAAGCGACAGACCCAAAAAAGAAAGTTGTTGTTAGAACAGAGAAATATCAAGAACTAAAAGACCTTTGGGAAAAACTAAACGAAAAGGTAATTCTGGAATACAAGTTTGACAATGAAGCAGGATTTAAAACACTGTTTACAGATTTTTTAAAAGAACAAAAAGACAATTTCACATCAGACGGAATCAACGAAAGAATTTCAAAGATTGAAATTAAAGACAATAAGGCAGTTGCAAACGAACCTGAATCGGTTTACAACCGTAAAACCGCAACCATTTCAATAATGAAATACAGCGATTTTCTTATAGAACTTTCAAAAATATTAAATATAAATATCAAGACACTTCATCAATCAATCATTGTTTCAGGCACAGACATAAACAAATACTTAAATCAAACAACTTTACGAGTAATCAAACAAAACTTCGACAATTACTTAATGGCAAATGCTATTGACAAATTTAGCATTGAGTATAAAAAGGTTTCAAACAACATCCATCCAACCAAATTGACAGATGAGAAAGGAAATGTTTTAAAAGAAATCTCCGCTTCTGATGTTGGTGTTTTGTTTTCTGACGAAGGCGTTGCTAAAACTTACCTTTTAGATGAGTTATATTATGATTCAGACTTAGAGAAAACAAATATCAAAACCGACATTAAGGAAGTAATTGTGTTTACAAAGATTCCAAAGAACTCAATCAAAATTCCTGTTGCTGGTGGCAAAAGCTATTCGCCTGACTTTGCCTATGTATTAAAATTCAAAGACGGTGAGCAAAAACTTCATTTCATTGTTGAGACAAAAAATGTAAAAAGCGAAGAAGGTTTAAGAGATGAAGAAAAATATAAAATAAAACACGCTGAAAAATTCTTTGACGGCAAAGTTAAAATAGAGTTCTGTACGCAGTTTAGTAATAACAAAATAGTTGACTTAATTAAGGAAATAGCAATGGATTAAAAAGAATAAAATGAATACAAATCACTATTCAAGTAAGCAATAATTAAAAAAGGCGTTGCAAAAAAGCAACGCCTTCAATATTCAAATAAAAATTTCAGTATTATTTCTTTTCCAGTTGCACATCAACCACACTAAGTTCACCATTTGTAACATAAACAGTAACAACGGCATCTTTATAACCAGGCTTTGAAATGGTAACATTATAACTGCCCTCAGACAACGATTTAATATTAAAACCACCCATGTCAGCCGATTTTTTCACTTTCGTAGCAAGGTCGCTTCCTGCCTTAGCAGTTTTGGTACCTGCATCAGCAGTAAAAGTAATTGTAGCACCTTTCAAACCAACACCGCTAACAGAATCAGTAATTTTACCCTTTACAGACAATGAGCCAACACCAGTTTCAACAACCTTTCGGGCATTTTTATACTCCGAATAAAAATTAGCTTGAGTAACTCTCACAATTTCAACCAAAGCATCAATTTTAGCCAAATTATCATCAACACTTTTAAGCAAAATGGCCAATTGTTCAGTAGCCAGTTTTTTATCAGCAATACCCAGTCTTGGTTTTGGAATAGAAGTATTATAAGAGTTCAAAGCATTCAGTAGGCTCGTAAGAATTGCAGCCGTAACGCCATAAGTAGCCAAAGCCGCCAAATTAGCATTAGCACGGTCATAAATAACCTGACAACGGTCTTTCAAAATAGTATCAGCACTTTTTTTCAATTCACTTTCGGTATATTTTACCTCTTTCAGTAATACAGCATTATTAACAATAGTCGCATAAGCAACCACTTTACGACTAACATCAATTGACAAAGCAATTAAATTAGTTTTCAGTTGAGTTTTGTTAACAGCAATACCAGTTTTGTCAAATTCTTGCTGCTCCCTGATACTTTGAATTTGAGTAATGCCAGTTGTAACCGCAGTAAAAAATGCTGCATAACTTGGCAATGTGGCAGTAATGGTTGCATTCGCTGTTAAAAAATCACGAGCCACCAACTGCATACTAAATCTACTTTCTTGTTCTGATGTCATAATTTTAAAAATTTAGAGTGAATAAATAAAATGAATTTCAATAATTACATAACTCAAAAGTACAAAAGATATTTCATTTCCGAGAATATTTTTCCAACTTCCGAGATTAATATTCTCACTCCCGAGATTCAACTAATTTGCTCCGAGATTAATATTCTCATATCCGAGATTAAGTTTCTTTATGCAGAGATATTTCCGCTCGCTTTCGAGATTCGTATTCTTGCTTCCGAGAACCTATTTCTTTATTCCGAGATTCAATTTCCAACCTCCGAGATGTGTTTTCGACATTCCGAGACTATATTTCACGCTTCCAAGCCTACTATAATAAAGTTTGACAGCCACATTGCAGAAAAAGAATTTGAATATCACAGCACCCTACGCACAGTCAAGCACATTTGCAAGTCGCACAAGCCTACTCACGACCAAAACTTGCAAAAGAGCTTGCCTCCCCAAACGCACGGCAGACAGAAACAATGTAGCAAATTGATAGAAAAATGTCAGGAAACAAAGAACACCAGCCCCTAACAAGCGGTATAAAACATTGGGGTTTAAGTGGTTATTCGAGCGTTCTGCCCCGCATCAAGTTCGGTGTAACTGGACAGGATAGTAGCCCGCAATCCCCAACGATTTCATACCGCCGACCGTTATATGCCATTTTAAAAAGACGACAGTGCCAAAAGAAAAAACAATATCAGCGGAGACATTAGAGAGCATTTGCAAAGTTCTTGGCGACCAAAATACTGGTTCGCAAATAGAGTATTATCTTGCTCAGACAGGAGTTACGGACACAGACCCAGGAATTACAAAATGGAAACGACTTTTTAATGCTTTTGTGAATTATCAAAATAAAAACCAAGAATCAAACAAAATTTTAATTTTCATTCAAAAGACACTCAGCCCTGTTCGTTATGCTGACAATCACCAACAATTTGAACAATATAGAACCGACATTAACAAGCGAGTTTTATTTTTAGGGCTGGAACTTCTTGACAACGGTAAATTCCGTAAAGTAGCGGAGGCAAAAACAATTCCAGAAGCTCAACAACGTGCCGACACATTAAAAGCTAAACTAAAAGACCGACAGGTTCACGCTGATGTTTTATTATTTTGTCGAGCAGAATTATTGCAAGACAATTATTTTCACGCAGTATTTGAAGCGACTAAAAGCGTTGCCGATAAAATTCGTGAAAAATCCGAACTTACTATGGACGGTTCTGACTTAGTTGACAAAGCATTCGGACTTGGACAACTAAAAAATCCAAAAATTGCTTTCAACACATTGGCGACCGAATCAGAGGAAAGTGAACACAAAGGATTTATGCACTTAATCAAAGGACTTTTTGGAATGTTTAGAAACACAACGGCACACGCACCAAAAATTAAGTGGACAATCCACGAACAAGACGCACTTGACAGCTTGACTCTTGCTTCAATGCTTCATAGAACACTTGACAAATGTGTGAAGACAGGGCATTAAATAAAAGCATTAAAAATTTAAAACGTAAATTTACGACCTTAACAAATAGAAAGAAAATTGATGGCAAAATCTTTAAATAAAAATCTTAATAACGCAAAAGCAGGTAAAAAAGACGAGTTTTATACCGAGCTGACCGATATTGAAAAAGAGCTACGACATTATAAAGACCACTTTAAAGGCAAGACCATTTTTTGCAATTGTGACGACCCAAGAGTTAGTAATTTCTTTCATTACTTCTCACACAAATTTGAAGATTTAGAACTGAAAAAATTAATCACGACTTGCTATAAAAATCAAGAAAGAGATTTATTCAGCACTAACAAGTCTGAAAAAGCTATTTGGCTTGAATACAATGGCGACAAAAATGGCGACAGAGTTCCAAATCCAGAAGAAATTGGAATACATAAATTAAAAGGCGATGGAGATTTTAGAAGTCCAGAAAGTATCGGCTTGCTATCGCAAGCCGATATTATTGTTACCAATCCGCCTTTCTCACTTTTCCGTGAATACGTTGCTCAACTTATAGAACACGATAAGAAATTTATAATTGTTGGACACCAAAACGCTTTAACATACAAAGAGATATTTCCTTTAATTAAGGAAAATAAAGTTTGGTTAGGTTATGGTTTTAATGGTGGTGCGGCTCATTTCATTAATACACAATATGAAGATTATGCAACCGCAGGAGACCATAAGGAAGGTAAAATTAGAGTTTCAGGTGTTCATTGGTTTACCAATTTAGATACAAGAAAACGACACGAAGATTTGATACTTTATAAGACCTATAATGAAAAGGATTATCCAACCTATGATAATTATGATGCTATTGAAGTTTCAAAAACAAAAGATATTCCAGCAGATTACAAAGGAGTAATGGGTGTGCCAATAACTTTTATGGACAAATACAATCCTGACCAATTTGAAATAATTGGTGCAACAGAAAGCGAAGGCAAAGGATTTTCAAATGGTCTTTGGAATGAAGAAAGTAAGGTTGCTCAAGCATTGGTAAATCAAGAACGAGTTTACAAAAGAATTTTTATCAAGAATAAACGGTTATGAAAATAGAACTTAAAGAAATAACAATTAGAGAAGTTTCAAATGGCTACTTAAACGACAACGAAGAAGGCGTTGTTGGCTTTGGTGGCAAGTTGAACATTCGCCCAAAATACCAACGTGAATTTGTTTACAAAGACAAACAACGTGATGCAGTAATTGAAACTCTTCAAAAAAATTTCCCTTTAAATGTAATGTATTGGGTAAAAAATGAAGATGACACTTACGAAGTTTTGGACGGACAACAAAGAACAATAAGTATTTGCGAATATGTTTCGGGTAGTTTTTCTTTAAAAGCTATGTATTTCAAAAACCTTACAGACGTTGAACAAAACCAAATTTTGGACTACAAACTAATGGTTTACTTCTGCGAAGGAAACGACAAAGAAAAACTTGACTGGTTCAAAACCATAAACATTGCAGGAGAAAAACTAACAGCACAAGAATTAAGAAACGCAATTTATACAGGCACTTGGTTGACAGATGCTAAAAAACATTTCAGTAAAACAAGTTGCCCAGCTTACAATTTAGGCAACGATTATATGACTGGCACACCAATACGACAGGACTATTTAGAAACTGCAATAAGTTGGTTAAGCAACGACAACATTGAGCAGTATATGGCAGAAAGCCAACACAAACCAAACGCAAACGAACTTTGGTTGTATTTCAACAGCTTGATAAATTGGATAAAAGTTGTGTTTCCAAATTACCGCAAAGAAATGAAAGGCATCAATTACGGGTTTCTTTACAACTCGTACAAAGACAAAGAATTTGACGCAAAGAAACTGGAAACCGAAATAACAAAGTTAATGCAAGACGAAGACGTAACTAAAAAGTCAGGCATTTACGAATACGTTTTAACCCGACAAGAAAAGTATTTAAGTATTCGTGCATTTACCGACAAACAAAAGCGTGAAGCATTTGAAAGACAAAAAGGAGTTTGCCCGAAATGCAAAGTGAAATTTGAACTAAACGAAATGGAAGCCGACCACATTACACCTTGGCACAGTGGCGGTAAAACGACAGCGGACAATTGTCAAATGTTATGCAAAAACGACAACAGATTAAAATCGGGAGTATGACGACAGAAAGAAAAACGGCATATAACAGCACCTTGGCAAAAGTGGCGGTTTCGTGCTTCGTAGGACAGTTTTGTGGGTATATAAACTTTAGTTCTTCGTATGAAAGTTTGTGCTGAAAATCGCCACCTTCGCCAAGCTGCAAAACGTTATGCCTCATTGTAGGACGACCGTGCAAAAATAAACGTTCGAGCTGACATTGGACAAATTTTTCAAAGCTTCGTAAAATTAAGAGAGTTAAATTTAGTAACTTGCGGACTTAAAATTAAGACAGATAATAATGCTTTTTGAAGAATATAAATATTTTAATTACCAATTTCCTGAACCTCAATATTTGGGTGCAAAGCATACTTTATTGCCTTGGCTTAATCAGTTTATTCCTAAAAATATAAACTCCGCAATTGATGCCTTTGCTGGCTCTCAATCTGTTGGTTTTTTATTGAAACAACAAGGATGCAAAGTAATTACTAACGATTTTTTAAATTTTAATAATCAAATTGGAAAAGCTTTAATTGAGAACAAGTCCACCAAATTAGACAAAACAGATTTAGATATTCTTTTTCAGCCTGCAAAAAACAAAAAAGAATTTGACTTAATTGAAAATACATTTACAAATGTATTCTTTGAAAAAGAAGAGGCACAGTTTTTAGATAATTTCAGAGCAAATGTTCCATTATTAGAAAACGAGTTTAAGCAAGCTCTTGCTTTCACTGTTATCAATAGAAGTATGACCCGAAAAATAACAATGGGGCATTTTGGTCATACGCAAGCTTTGGTTTATGCAAGCGACCCAGAAAGAATAAAACGAAACCGAAGTTTAATAAGACCTGTCAAAGAGATTTTTGAAGAATTACTTCCCAAATATAATGATGCTGTTTTTGACAACCAGCAAGACAACCAAAGTTTCAATCAAAATATTTTAGACTTACTACCTAAAATACAAAATATAGATTTGGCATATTTCGACCCACCATACTGTGATAGTCACGCAGACTATCAAGGTTTTTACCATTTGTTAGAAACCTATACAGAGTATTGGAAAGACAAAGATTTTATAAATGGTATTAAACGTTATGAACCACAAAGATTTAGCGGTTTTGACAAAAAAAGAGATGTAATATCTTCTTTTGAAAAACTATTTGAATTATCTGAAGAAATTCCGAATTGGTTAATTAGCTACAACAATAGAAGTTATCCAGGAATTGAAGAATTTGAAAAATTAATTTCAAAATACCGACACGTAACAGTAGAAGCAAAAACATATCAAAACGGAAGAGGTGGAAAAGGAAGCGTTGCAGGTAGTCAAGAAATACTATTTGTTTGTAATCCTAAAAAGAAGCATTTCGTTTCAAGTAACCATAAAGAACAATTAGTAAATGAAGGACTTTAATTATTGGGATAAATTACATAAAAACGAAGAACTTGAAGAGTTCAGTAATGATAGCATTGGTCTTTTATGGCTAAAGACAAAATCAATTAGCAGAAAAGAACTTATTGCTGAATTTTTAAAAATCAACAATATTTCTCTGCAAGAAACTGCACTTGCAAAACAATTCGTTGAATTATACGGCATATTAAGTGCTGATGTCAGTAATTCTAACCAAATTCTTGATGACTTCATTAAATCGGAAAACACGAAACAAGTTGGGGCACTTAACACAGCACAACTCGTATCAGAATTATATAAGCTAAAGAATTTCGATTGGGGTGGAGATTATCAAAATTCGTTAGACAAATATTTGGTAAGTAGATATGTAAAAGTTCAAAACCCTTCTTATGAAAACTTACTTTCCAAATTTGAAACAGAAATTAATGTAGCTGTTCAAGGTTATGTTTTAAATAGTTGGTACAACCATTGGAGCAGTATTTTAATAGAACACATTTTCAAATCTCATCCAGAAGTTTTACCAACTGTTGGACAAATCAAAAGTGTTGACTTTTTTATTAATGATATACCATTTGATTTGAAAGTAACTTACTTACCCGCAGAATATATTAAACAAAAAAGAAAACAAAAATATACAGAAAAGGCACATAAGATTGCTTTAAAATATGCAAAAGCTATATATTTAAAATCATTGTTGTCCGGTAAAACCGGGATTTATTAATTTTATCGTTAAAAGTCTCTGATAATCAGAAATAGTATTTTTGTTTTTCAAAAGTAAGCCCCCTCCAATTCTGGGAATAGCGTATTCTGGTACTTCAATTTGTTCTCTTTTATTATTTCACGCCAACTCCCTTCCGGATCTTCCAAAAAGGAATAGATATTTATGTAATTCATTAATTGTTGCCGTATAATTGAAACCAGATTAGAGAATGCCCAATTTCGTTTTAACCGGCTTTTCACAAGCGTTATCAGCAGGTTTGCAAGCATGGCTGTCCAAATTTGTATCTCTATGGCATTTTCATTGTCGCCTAAAAAATACTTTAAAGGAAAGTTCTGCTTTAGCTGTTTGAACAGCAACTCTATCTGCCATCTTTTCTTGTAAATAAGAGCAATTTTTTCAGCTGTTAACTCAAAATTATTGGTTATAAATTCAAATAAACGATCATTTTCGCTGTCCCAATAAGCTATTCGCCTTGCCCTGTGCTCTTCTTTCTTTTTGTCGCCATAGTACAATATGATCTCCTCATCTTTCAGAATGCCAGAATGGGCATTGTCCGGAATATCAAATTCTTCTCCGGGCTGATAAATGGTATTGTCTTTTAGCCTTGTTACATACCAGATCGAACTCCTGGAGAAGGCTTCATATTGGGCATAATCAACATACCCTTTATCAAACGTGATGATTGATCCGGCGGCAAGGTTGAAAACCTCTTTAAGAAACAGGTGATCATGCCTGGCCGCTTCACTATACCTAATCAGGCAGGGTACATTTTCACTGGCCTTGATGATCGTATGAGCTTTTATGCCACCTTTCTTCCTGCCTTCTTTGGGATTGCGCCCAACTCCTTTCAAAATATCTTTAAATAGTGATATGGTCGTTGAATCCATAATGTAAAGCCTCTTTAGGTCAGCATCACTCAAGCGGCTGTCCGCTAAATTGGATACATGGCTGCGATAAACACTCATATAAATGTCTCCGAATACCTTGCTGCTTCTTCTTTGGTTTGCTTCAGAAAAGGTACTGCGCCTGACCAAATAGGATAACCCTAAATGTGAAAGCTTGTGTGAGTTGGCCAAAAGTCCCAGAATGACTTCTCTGATTGAATGATAACCTTCTAAAGCAACAAATAGCATAACGATGACATGATTATATGTGGAGAATTTCTTCACATACCGTTCAGCGCTATGATGTTTAGCAATTCTTCTAATCTCAGGTTTGTCAATGAACGTTATTAACTGATTAAATATTGGCTGTCCGCTAAATTTTGTATTTTTACCCATGGTTACAATTGTTGCTTCGTAACTCCAAAGGTAACCAACCGGGTTGATCTACCAAGGTTAACTCGGTTCTATATTTTTACCGGACACTAGTGATTTAAAATATACTCAAAATGAAAACGTTGAAAAGGAGCTAAAAAACATTTTAAAAGCTTTTCCAAAAGGAAAATCTATAGCAGTTGAATTAAAAGAAACAATTAAAGAAATTAAAGAAACGCAAGCAAATTGTGTTGAACTTACCTATTTAAAAGCTCAAGCTAAAATAGCTAAAATTTCATTTGATAAAAAAGCGAAAGCATCAAATATCTTTTACGAAATTGTCGAGAAAATGAAAGATAGAAATGATGCTTTATGTTTGGAAGTTCTCAAGACCTTAAAAGACGAAAAATTAGAAATTTTAAAAGAAGTACAAAACAACCCAAAAACATTAGCAACTTGGCTTTATGAAAATCAAGGAGAAATGCGTTTTGGTTCTGAAAACCGTTTGTTTCTTGTACTGGTTGACACGGACGATTTTACAAATTCGTGGAAATTGAAAAGAAACATTGATCTTTTAAAACCTACAATCCTAACCTATTTGGACAACTTCAAAACGAAAAAAACTGAAGACCTAAAAATAAAATTTGAATTCAAAGGAAAAACGAAAACTTTTACTGCTTTGACAGACATAATATTTGTAGTGAAATAGATTACTCAATGACTGAAAAAACAACGAAGGCATAACAGCAGTTTGGCAAAATGGCGGGTTTTGGGCTTAATTTTAAGTTGGTTTTGTACTTGCAAAGTCAGTGTTTAATCGAAAGTTTCGGCTTCCTTAATCCGCCACATCGCCAAGCTGCGAAACGTTAGCTTGCATTGTAAAAAAACCGCTCTACGACAACGATATAGATAAATTGATATGGCAAAAACAACATTTTGGGATGTAATTGAAAAAACGATTGAGAAAGTAGGAACACCACTTTCTGCCAAAGAGATTTGGGATAAAGCCAACGAGATTGGAACAATCGGTGATTTTGCAACCAACGGTAAGACACCTTGGGCTACAATTGCAGCATATTGCTACGTTGATATTAATAATAACGGAGATGATTCTGTTGTAATTCAAACAAGTGAAAGACCCGCTCAATTCTTTCTTCGAAAATTAGCGACAAAAACTGATGTTGAGAAACTACAAAAACAAAAAGATTCCGAGCAGATTAAAAAAGATAAAGTTGAGCCTAAAAAATTTAATGAAAGGGATTTACACCCGGTTGTAGTTTCTTATGCTTCAGTAGACACGCATTTTAAAGCAAGCTTAAAGACAATTTATCACGAGAACTCTAATAAAACTACAAAAGGACAAAATGAGTGGTTACATCCTGATTTAGTTGGAGTATATTTCCCATTCAAAGATTATACAGCCGAAACACGGGAAATACAAGATTACTTAAAGATTAGTTCAATAAAACTGTTTTCGTTCGAACTTAAAATTAATTTAAACTTTGGCAATTTACGACAATCTTTTTTTCAGGCTGTTTCAAATTCAAGCTGGGCAAACGAAGGATACCTTGTGACTTTGAACTTGGATGATGACCCAGCATTTAGAGACGAAATTCGTAGACTAAATAATGCTTTTGGAATTGGGTTAATAAAACTCAATGCTGACAATGCCTACGAAAGTGAGATACTTTTCCCATCAAAAATAAATCAGGAGATTGATTGGGACACCGTTAATCGACTGGCAAATGAGAATGTTGATTTTAGTGATTTTTTGAAATTAATAACGGAAGATTGTAAATTGGGCAAAGTAAAAAGTCAATATGACAAGATTTTAAAACCAGACGAATTGATTAAATACATAAAAGACAAAGGAATAAACAACGCAAGCTAACACGCGGTCATAAAACATGCCGGTTTCAGTGGGTTTTCGAGCGTTCCGTCCCGCCTCGCAGTTTCGCAACGGGGGATACAGACGCAGCTC
Organism: Mariniphaga sp.; assembly: GCA_037133495.1. GTDB lineage: Bacteria > Bacteroidota > Bacteroidia > Bacteroidales > Prolixibacteraceae > JAAFHB01. Next base: position 41,898 of record JBAXOA010000023.1, read on the forward strand.
CGCAATCCGGCACGTTTCATACCGCCAACGTTAGCGTTCATTGGTAGAAAGACCGACAAAAAGAGTAAATTTGAACTTTAAAAAAGAAAATATGATAATTAGGAAAAACAGCTTTTGGATTTTGGCGTTGAGTAGCTTAATGCTTCTTTCATTTGCTAGCAATAACAGAAATTACCAAACTGAATGTGTAACAATTGAAACAGATGGGTATGTTACCATAAAAATATGGGACACAAAAAAAGGTGCTAAGTACAAACCCGAACAAGCCCGAAAAGATGCCATCCATGCAATTTTATTTTCAGGTATTTCGGGCGGTGCTGGCTGTTCCACGCAGCCTCCAATTTTAAATAAAACTGAGGAACAAGATAATTTCAAATCCATTGAAAAAAGTTTCTTCGCTAAGAAAGGAAAATGGTCAATGTTTACTAGAAGTTCTGCAACTGAAAGCACATTGCCAGCTAACTTAGGAATAAAAAATTGGAAAGTTTACCAAGTATCGATATCAAAAAACGAACTTCGAAAATACCTAGAAGAACAAAAAATAATCAAATCACTAACTAATGGATTTTAATATGAAAAAATTACACTTTATACTAATAGCTTTTGGTCTGCTAGTTTCAACAAATACACTATTTGCACAAGCTAAAAAGCCAACTTTAATGATTTTACCCAGTGACAACTGGTGCGAGCAGCGATATTTTATGACCGAGTTTGATAATCAAGGCACCAAACAAAAAGTTCCGAACTACAAACAAGCTTTTCAAGAGGATACAGAGTTGGGTCAGGTTATCAGTAAAATCGGCTCTTTAATGATTGATAGGGGCTTCCCTTTGAAGGATGCTGAGCAGGAATTGAAAGCAATTGAAGCACGCAATGCTGAAGATAATATGACAACAAGCACTGCGAGTGGTTCTTCCATTTCCGAAAGTCCTTTAGATAAATTAAAAAATAAAGCCAAAGCAGATATAATTATTCAAATTTGGTGGAAAGTAACTAAAACCGATAATGGAAAAGTCATATCTTTTGTATTAGAAGCGTTTGATGCATACACCAGCAAGCGTATTGCATCTTCAACGGGAAATGGAACTCCAAATAACACAGATATTGTTCCAGTCTTACTTCAAAATGCAATTTTAGCAAACATTGATCCTTTTGCGGCTCAACTGCAATCGCATTTTGATGATATGTTTAATAATGGAAGAGAAATTTTGCTTACAGTAAAAAAATGGAACAGCTGGGATAAAAATATGGAAACCGAAATTGATGGGAAAGAAATTACAGATTACGTCAATGAATGGCTTCAAAAAAACACAGTAAAAGGTAAATTTAGTATGGCTGATGCAACTGAAAATATAATTCGTTGCGACCAAGTAAGAATACCTTTATATGATGCAAATAACAATGCTATTGATGCGCGTCAATTCGCAAAGGGCTTACAAAAATATTTAAAAGCAGCCCCATTTAATTTTGAAGTTAAACTAATGACTCGTGGCCTGGGAGAAGCAATCCTTGTTTTGGGTGAAAAATAAATAATTATGAAAAAAATAATCACAACATTATTATTTGTAATTGCTTTAGCAACAACAAATAAAGCACAAGTCAAGTTAGATGACTTTGGAAGAATTGTTTTAAATACTTATTTGCCTGATAACATAGCAATGCCATCAGAAGCAAAAAACTTGCTAATAACCAAGCTAAATCAAATTTCAAGTAATAACGGGATGGGTGGAAGCCAAGCAAACCCTCGATTTATTATTACAGCTAATGTAAATGTGGGAACTAAAGATATTATTGCAGGACCTCCACAAATGATTGCCCAAAATCTGGATGTTACGCTCTTTATTGGTGACGCTATTACTAATACTATTTTCACCAATACAACATTAAGTTTAAAAGGCGTTGGTACGAATGAAAACAAAGCTTTTATCGAAGCATTTAAAACTATCAATCCTAAAAACAAAGAAGTTACAGCATTTTTGGAAGAAGGTAAAACAAAAATTATTAATTATTACAGCACTAACTGTGATTTCATAATCAAAGATGCGCAAAAATTGGTAAAGCAAGAAAAGTATGATGAAGCAATTTACCAATTATCACTTGTACCCGATGTTTGTAAAGATTGCTATTTTAAATGCCTTGATACTCTTACCCATATTTACCAACAAAAAATAGATGCCGATTGTAAAGTAAAATTTAATGAGGCCAAAGTAACATGGACGGCCGCACAAACACCAAATGGTGCAGAAAAAGCCGGGGATATTTTGAGTACAATAAACCCTATGGCAAATTGCCAAACAGATGTTACTGCTTTTATAAAAGCAATCGATGCAAAACTTAAAGCCGATGAAAAAGCAAGATGGCAATTTAAAATGAAACAATATGCCGATAAAATTGCATTGCAAAAAGAACAAGTAAGAATAGCAGAGGAAAAAGGAAAGCGAGATGATAACTATAGGGAGAATCAATCGCAACGTGATGCAATTTCACAGGAAAAACAATCATCTCGAAATTTCGAGTTAGATAAAATCAGGGTACACTCATACAGAGAGGTAGCAGTGGAGCAAGCTAGAAACCAACCTAAAACCGTAACTTATAATAATATTTATTGGAGATAATTATGGACTATTTTAAAGGAACAAAAACCCAAATTTCACCTTGCATTGCTGCTAAAGCAAAGTTTGAATTAAGTCTCACGAAGAAAAAACCTAGCAACACTAAAACATGTAGCTATGATTATTGGTGTAACGTAATCGAAACCTTTTCTTCGCAAAATAATCTTTCAGTTAAGACTGCTGAAGAAGCCAAAAACAAATTTAAATCCTTAATCAAATAAAATATGAAGCAACTAATTTTAATTATGTCACTTGCATTGAGTATCAATGCGTATGCACAAGATGATAAAACTGTAACCCTCGTAGCAAGCGGGCAAGGCAAAACGCAAGATGAAGCCAAACAAAATGCTTTAAGAAGTGCCATTGAACAGGCCTTTGGCACTTTCATATCATCAAAGACCGAAATATTGAATGATAATTTAATTAAAGATGAAATCGTATCGGTAGCCAATGGTAATATTCAGAAGTTTGAAATTATTTCTGAGGTACAAATCCCAAATGGGGGTTACGCTACTTCGTTAAAAGCAACAGTTTCTGTTACGAAACTAACATCGTTTGTTGAGAGCAAAGGCGTTGTTGTCGAGTTTAAAGGCAGTCTATTTTCATTCAATATAAATCAGCTCATTTTGAATGAAGCCAATGAATCAAAAGCTATTGAGGAAATAACATCTACCACTTTAAATATAATTAGTAAATCGTTCTATGGCACAATATTGCCAAAGGACCCTTTTTTAAAAAGCGGCAATATTTACACATTGCCATACGAAATAGAAATTCACACAAATGAAAATATTAATTCTGCAGTCAAATACTTATCAGATAATTTAAACAAATTATCATTAACTAATAATCAAGTAAATGACTACGTCAAGTTAAAGAAGCCAATCTATGAGATTATCCTTATTTCTCCTAATTCTCCAATCGATGGGAAATTTGCATATAAAAACAGACCCAACGTATCATACTGTCCTATCGCAACGCCAAATTACAATCCCTCGAGTTGTGAATTTCACTCTATATATTTAAGGAATAAACTATCGTATGATTTATTAATTCAATTTTTAAATAAATCATATAATGAAGTTTTTAAATTTAAAATTAACACTGATAATAATCTAGTACTAAATATTGATGAAATAAATAAGACAAATTGCAACAACAATTATAAAATGGATCTTGCAAATGGACTAATTCCATTCGCATCTCCAAACTTAAAATATAAAGGAGAGTTTCCAATTATTCTTCCTAATTCTGATTATTTATGTAATGGTGCTAGTTGGAATAATGAAGGATTTGCAACAATCAATAAATCACTGGCGAAATACTTTTGTAATAGAAGATCTTCGAATTCCAGCAATGTTCCTTTCCTTGTTTTACTTATTCATCAATACCAAAAAGATGGTCTTGTTTATCAATTATATGGGAGTTCTAATATTTTGTTAAGTGACCTGGGAAAGATATCTAACATTAAAATTGATTATTTAAAATAGTTGACAATCTATAGTCTTGTAAAAATAAAAGCGATGTTAAACAACATTATAGAGCAATTTCCATTTCTCCAAGATTTGGAATATAAAGAGTTTATATTTCAGCCAAATATTCATGTTTCATTAGCTGCTACAATAGTTAATGCTAACTTACCATATAAGCCAGGTGTTTATATTGTATACAATTATTCTGATAGCAAATTAGGCGATTTATTATATGTTGGAAAATCTGGGGCCGATAAGAAAGGCAATATTAATACCCATCAAATACCGAAGCGTTTACTTGCAGTGTGTTACCCGCCTGAAAGATACCTCAGAGGGATTGAGAAAAAACACATAACTAGAAATGAAATATGGCCAATAATGATGAAACAGGATAATATTACTGCCATTAAAGTGTTCTGCTTCTTTTCTCCTATCACAGCAAATTTTAAAGTGCAAGCATCAACTATTCCTCAAAAGATAGAGGATGCAATCAATGAAATACTTAAAGATAAAAAAATAAATCAACCTTGGTCTAAAAGGCACGAATAACAAATTATAAAATTAATTATTATTATTATTATGAATACACAGATATTTTTCTCAGTTATTGAACATTACAATCGTGGGGATATTCAATTTAATTTAGGAACAAATTGGAGTTTTTTGTTCAATAATCAATGGTATCCAACACGTGCATTCATGATAACATATTATCAGCAATTAGGTCAAAACAACGAATGTAATCTTTTCCAAGCCGTTTTTGAACTTTCAAAGTTTATGCCTATAGTATCTGCAGACATAACCTATGACAATTGCTTTCCTGTTGCCAATGTATAAAAGTAAATAAATATGAAAAACCTACTATATTTTTTAGTCATTCTAGCTTCTATAAAATCTTATGGACAAGGGTTTAGTGATGAAAAAGTGAGTTTGACGAATTTCATCAAACGCATGTACACAGCCAAACCATTTGAAGGCGTGAAAATAGTTGATGATTATGACCACCAATACCTTATTTCAGTTATTAGTCTTGAAAAAGCCAAATACACAAGTGAATCAACCATGAACCGTGTTGCTCAAGTGAAAGTGCAATCTCAGGCTAGTACTTTTTTGAATGGTGCCACTATTTCAATGGATATGGTAATTACAACAAAAGAAACCAAGGACTCAACAAATAATGTAAAAACTATTGTTGAAACGGTTGAACAGATAAAGCAAAATTCAGTTGGTTTCTCACAAGGCCTTGAGTTGTTAACGAATTTTGACAATGCAGACAGTCTAAGAATGGTTTTTATTTATATCAGAGAATTAAAAAAAGAATAAATATGAGAAAGATATTTTTAAATAGTGGAGATTGGAAAACAATACTTTTAGAGGCAACTGGTTTCCCACAAATGGAAGTTGAATTGTATTCAATAATGAAAGATTTAGCCAGCAGAAGTGATGTTGTTATTATACTCACTGAAGACGATAAGCCAGAAATGGTGCTAAAATTTGATGAAAACACAGATAAGTTTTCAGAGTATAGCATCGACAATTAGTGTTCAGAAAAACCAACGAAACGCTAACAGCACCTACCCAAAAGGCGGGTTTTGGTGTTCCAAAGACAGTTTTGTGGTTAATGGAGCATTAGTTTTTCAAATCAAGTTTTGTGGTAAAAGTCCCGCCCTTCGGGTAGCTGC
>JBAXOA010000024.1:0-45858 GCA_037133495.1 Mariniphaga sp.
AAGCTACGCAGAGATATTCTTCTGTATTTTAATGCTTTGCGGTTCTCAGCGGTTTTCCTCAGCGGATCTCAGCGGTTAATTTTTTTACTTTTGATACAGCCTTTAAAAAAACTAAAGACAATTGGAACTCTGAAGGGGTTCAATATCAATCTTCATAAACAGCTATCATTAAAATACCTATCATTTTTTTTTCTTTTCTTTATTAATATTCAACCAACATACAGCCAGAATACCAATCAAAATGAACTTTCCTGGGATCAGCTCGCAGCACAATATCAATGTCCGAAATGGTTTAGTGAAGGTAAGTTTGGAATCTGGTGCCACTGGGGTCCTCAAAGCGTTCCCCAAAGCGGAGGAGGATGGTATGCCCGCCATATGTACATGGAGGATGTCCGCAGGGAAACATTTGGTAAAAACGCTTATCCTTACCATTTAAAAACATTTGGGCACCCTTCGGAGTTTGGATTTAAAGATGTGATTAACCTTTGGAAAGCGGAAAAATTCAATGCCGATTCATTACTTCGGTTCTTTAAGAAAAACGGGGCGATGTTTTTTGTCACCACTGCCAATCATCATGACCATTTTGACCTTTTTGCTTCAACCTATCATCCATGGAATTCTGTCAACATGGGTCCTCACAAGGATATTGTCGGAGAATTTGAGAAAGCAACCCGAAAAGTAAAGTTACCCTTTGGCGTTACATCTCACGATAACCGGTTCTTGAAGTGGTGGTTGCCTGCCTTTGGAGCTGACATTTACGGGCCTAAAAAAGGGATCCCTTATGATGGATACTTAACGAAGGCAGACGGAAAAGGAAAGTGGTGGGAAGGTTACGATCCGGCTGATTTATACGGACCAGTACCCGAAAAAAGAACTCCGGAGATGGAAACCCAAATAATGGAAAATTATTTAAAGCGTCATATTGAATTGATTGACAAGTATAAACCTGACTATTTGTATTATGATGCTTATGACTTTAACTATGGAGAGTACGGAAAAAAAGTAACCACACACCTGTACAATAACAGTCTTAAAATGCATGGCAAAATTGAAGCCATTCAGACGCTTAAACGAAAATTGCAGGGAACCGTTTATGATATTGAACAAGGAACCTCCAACACCATTCAGGATCAGCCCTGGCAATCGGAGATCACTTTTGGAGACTGGTTCTACATCGAAGATTCCCATCGGCAGCACGATGCACAATCAGTCATTCAGATGATGGCTGATGTGGTAAGCAAAAATGGCACCTTGTTATTGAATGTTGAGTTACGCTCAGACGGAACGATCCCGAATACTCAAAAGGAAGTCGTAGCATATGTTGGCGATTGGCTAAAAATTAACGGTGAAGCTATTTATGGCACCAAGCCATGGCATATTTTCAGAGCCGGATCAGGAATACAAAAAGAACCTGCGAAAAAAGGTGCCGTCATCGCGAATGCAGAGGCTGATGCGGCAGCCAAAGCTGCAGAAGGAGAGCATTACAATGCACGCACCATCGATAGTAAGCCATTTGCAAATGACGAAGTTCGTTTTACGCGCAAGGAGGAGGTTTTGTACGTAATTGTAATGGAGCCGATCCCTGGCAATCTAAAAATCGCCGAGCTGGGAGCCAATGCGCCGATTGATCCGATTGCCATCAAATCAGTTGAACTGCTGGGAATCAAAACACCCCTGAAATTTACACAGTCTGCAGATAATGTTTCAATCGATATACCGGCTGACATCTACGATATTTCCTATGAATTCAATCAAAAATTACCGGTTGTTTTAAAAATAACCAAATAGTTTCCAATCCGCACTTACTGAAAATTTAATATATAAATTACCGCTTGAATTATTTAAATACTGATCTGATATTCACTAATTTACTAATTATTTATCATGAAAAATTTATTCTGGATTATTGGAAAGACAATGCTGATGGTATTGATTGCTTTCCCTGTTATGGCCAAGCAACCCAGCACTGTTGGCAATGCTCCTACTGAAGTTATTGCACCTCCGGCAGAACCAATGAGTGTATGGTTTATTCAACCGGCAAAAACATTTCATCAATCAAGTGTTTTAGGCAATGGCCGACTTGGAGCCATGGATATGGGTGGCATCGACAAAGAGCGGATTGCACTAAATGAATCATCTCTCTGGACTGGTGGCCCTTATGATGGAAACAATTACGATGCCTATAAGTGTCTTCCCGATGTGCGCAAAAATCTCTTTGCTGGTAATGTAGAAGCCGCGCAAAAAGAGATGGCTAAAAACTTCAGTTACCCTGAAGGTGTAAGTGGATGGTCGACACGTGATCAATTTGGCACCTATCAAACTTTAGGTGATCTAACACTATTGTTTAACGGAGCAGTATTAACTCCAGCGGCAGGGACAAAAGAGATCGAGCCTGCCTATTCAGGTTACCGACGCGATCTGAACCTTATGCGCGGAGTTTCTCATACTGAGTACAACCAGAATGGCATAAGCTATACGCGTGACTTAGTCGTATCAAAACCTGACGAGGTTATCGCGTTAAATCTTAAAGCCAATAAACCAGGCTCACTGTCGTTCACAGCCTCTTTATCCCGAAAAGAGTCAGCTGCAACCCGGACAGAAAATGGCTTGCAGATTTTAGAAGGACAGCTTGCATTTGTAAAACCTGCGGGAGTTACTGCCGGTGAAGGAGTACGTTATCAAGCGGTACTGGGAATTGCTGTTAAAGGAGGTAAAGTAAGTGTTACAGAAGCGGGTTATACCGTTGTAGGGGCTGATGAAGCAACATTAATTGTAAGTGCCGGAACAGATCTTTATCACAAAGATTATGTCGCATTGGCTCACCAAAGGGTAAGCAATGCATTGGTTAAGCCCTTTCAAACTATACTAAACGATGTAGCTGCCGATCATGGATCATTTATGAATCGTTGTCAGATCACCCTTCCACAGGGTGTAAACTCAAAACTTCCAACACCTGATCGTGTCCGCCTGGCACAGACCACCTCTGATCCTGCTTTGGCTGCATTATATTTCCAATTTGGACGTCATTTAATGGTCTCCGGATCACGTCCTGATTCGCAACTTCCAACTAACCTTCAAGGTATTTGGGCAGAAGAGTACAACACCCCTTGGCGTGGTGATTTCCATTCAAACATAAACTTACAGATGAACTATTGGCCAGCCGAGGTTGCGAACTTATCAGACTGTCATCTTCCATTAATGCGCTTTATGGAAGGGGTAGCTGTTGAAGGCGCTAAGACTGCAAAAGCATATTACAATGCTCCGGGCTGGATGGCCAACCATACTCAAAACCCTTGGTTCGATACATCACCAAGTAACTTAGGAGCTTGTGTGGGTCCAACCTGCGGGGCATGGTTAGCGCAACATATCTCTACCCATTTCGCGTTCACTCAAGATAAAGAGTTTTTGAAAAAATACTATCCTCTTATGCGAGGAGCAAGTGAATTTTGCCAAGCGGTATTGGTTGAAGATCCAAAAACTAAACTATTAGTTACTGCACCATCTAACTCACCAGAGAATGGCTACCGTTATACCGATAGTGAAGGGAAAAGTCAAACAACATCATTCTGTATTGGCTCTACTTTTGACTTACAGATCATTCGCGGATTATTTGCAGCCACAGCTGAAGCAGCCAGGTCACTGGGCATTGATGAAAATTTCGCCAAAGGCTTAGATGTTTCAAGAGCTCGTTTAAAACCTACTCAAGTGAATAAAGAGGGACGCATCATGGAGTGGCAAGAAGATTTTGAAGAGACTGATCCTCATCATCGTCACTCTTCGCATCTGTGGGGACTTTATCCAGGAACCGAGATCAATCCTCAGGTACCTATATTGTTTAAAGGTGCAAGACTGGCTCTTGAGCGCCGTGGTGATGCTTCTACAGGTTGGTCAATGGCATGGAAAGCTAATTTCTGGGCTCGTATGCAAGACGGCGATCATGCCAATAAATTAGTCGATATGCTCATTGGACGTGGTGCAGGAAATTTATTTTGCCTACATGCGCCTTTCCAGATCGATGGCAATTTTGGAGGATGCTCTGCCATTGCAGAAATGTTGATTCAGAGCCATGAAAAGACTGCCGATGGACAACCTATCATTCGTTTTCTTCCAGCCTTACCGACAGCTTGGAGCACCGGTTCTGTGCAAGGACTAAAAGCACGAGGAAACTTCATCGTAAGTCTTGAGTGGAAAGATGGCAAGGTGATGAGCTATCAGATCACCTCCGCTCAAACCCGTAAGGTAACAGTAGTGATCAATGGTCAAACCAAAAAAGTACAGGCAAAAAAAATCTAAAATTGCTCTTAAGGGATCCTGATGCTTTTTTCAGGTTCCCTTTAAGGATTTTCAGTGAGCATAGAAATTTAAACAGTCTCTGATTAAAATTCCAGTTACAACTAACCAAATAACATCATGAAGAAACTTTTGTCATTTTTCGCTATCTACTGCTTATTTTGCTTTTCAGGGTATAGTCAAATCCAGTCAACTGAAACTATTCCTTTGCCGGAACATCCGCGTCCAGATTTTATGCGCTCCGAATGGGTTAATCTAAATGGATATTGGGACTTTAATTTCGACAAAGAGAATATCGGAGAGAGTCAAAAATGGTTCTTAGATCCATCTTCTTTTAATAAGAAGATTCTCGTTCCATTTCCATGGGGAAGTAAACTCTCGGAGGTAGCGAAAGAAGCAGATATTGCCTGGTATGCCCGCAAAGTGAAAATTCCGGAAGCCTGGAAAAACAAACGAATCTTTGTCGTGGTTGGCGCAAGCGATTATGCTACAACTGGTTGGGTTAATGGAAAACAGGTTGGATCAAACCGAGGCGGCTATACTCCTTTTGAATTTGAACTCACCTCCAATATAAACTGGAGTAGTGAGCAAAACCTGGTTTTTAAGGTAGACGACTCAAAGCTTCCTTATAAACTTGAGGGGAAGCAAGGGTATGGCGACGTGAAGGGTTTTTGGCAAACCGTTTATCTCGAAGCCCGTGGAAGTAACTACACCGATATGGTCCATTTTACGCCTGATATCGATAACAACAAAGCCAACCTTGAAATTTCGTTCAATCAGCCGGTGGTTAAAAATAGCCTGGTGACAGTGAAATTCAATACCGGAAAAGTGCAAACCTTTACGGCGAAGGTTAAAAAAGGAATGCAAACAGCTCACCTCGAAATTCCCATACCCGACGCTCACCTTTGGAACCTCGACGATCCGTTCTTGTATGAAACTGAAGTATCGCTCGTCGAGGATGGGAAAAATCTGGATAATGTGTCTTCCTATTTTGGGATGCGCAAGATCAGTGTGACAAAGCTTCCGGGAAGCGATTACCCGTATGTGGCCTTAAACAACAAACCCATTTATCTGCAACTAACTCTCGATCAATCGTATCATCCAGATGGATTTTACACCTTCCCGAGTGACGAATTTATGAAAAATGAAATTTTAATGTCCAAAAGAATCGGACTTAACGGAAACCGGATTCACATTAAAGTTGAAGTTCCCCGAAAACTATACTGGGCCGACCGTTTAGGATTACTCATAATGGCCGATGTTCCTAATTCGTGGGGTGATCCCGACGACGCCATGTTCAGAGAATCGGAATTTACAATGCGCGGAATGATCAAACGCGACTATAATCACCCTTCCATATTTTCATGGGTACTGTTTAATGAGACATGGTCGCTGGCTTCAAGGAAAAATGGGAAACGTGGTTACCAGACTGAAACCCAGGCCAGGGTTGCCGAGTTGTATAAAAAGGCCAAAAGTCTTGATCAAAGCAGATTAGTCGAAGACAATTCACCATGCAACAATGACCACGTCGTTACCGACCTAAACTCCTGGCATTCGTATCTGCCCGGCTATGACTGGAAAAGCGTATTGGATACCATTAATGCCAAAACCTACGAAGGCTCGAAATGGAACTATATTGGCGGAAATGTGCAGGGAAACCAGCCCATGCTCAACAGCGAATGTGGCAATGTTTGGGGCTATGAGGGGAGTACAGGTGATATTGACTGGAGCTGGGACTACCATATCATGATGAACGAATTCCGTATGCATCCCAAAATGTGTGGCTGGCTGTACACCGAACATCACGATGTAATCAATGAATGGAACGGTTATTACCGCTTCGACCGATCGCATAAATTTACCGGAATTGAAAACCTGATGCCGGGAATGACGTTAAATGATCTTCATAACCCTTACTATATCAGCACTGGAAGTGAGATCTGTCGGAATGTTGAAACCTCAGCGAAAATAGATGTCCCACTTTATTTATCAGTTTTGAACGATAAGCTGGCAGCGACCAATCTAAACATTAAAGCAGAGCTATGTGGATGGGATGCGTTCGGACGGTTTGAAATCTATTCGAACTATTCGCTCACTGCTCCTTACTCACCATGGATGACCAAAGATATTGGCAAACTAGCCATACAAATGCCTGCCAAACGATCTGTCGCAGTACTTCGTATGACTCTGGAAACTTCTTCCGGACAGGTTCTGGCTCGCAATTTCACAATGTTCAATGTCTCTAATGGTCAATCGCCTCGTAACGAAACGATCACGCAGGATGGAAAACAAATTACTCTTTTGCGTTTTGCTCCCAACACCTTTACCACTGCAAAATGGACGCAAAAACAGTGGTCTGTGCTCGATGGCTTAAAAGTGAATGGTGCAGGATCAGGTTTCTTTGAATACCAGGTTGCACTTCCTTCAGGGATAAAAGCAGAAGCAATCTCCTCCGTCAGAATCATTGCAGAACTGTCAGCCAAACAATTATTTGGAAAGGACAAGGAAGGAGCCAATATAATCGCTGGTGATTACATGCTTGGGCAAGGGACAAATGACCCAAGCCGGAACAAAAATTCGTATCCAATGACTGACGAGAAAAGATTCCCGTCAATGGTAAGAATCATTGTAAACAACAGCTGTGTCGGCACTTTTAATCTTGAAGATGACCCCGCTGACCATCGCGGAATTCTCTCATGGAATTCTCAAAAAAAGGATAAAACCTTGAAAGAAGCAGGCTCATATGGCTACCTCGTTGAAGCAAATATTCCAACTGAGATGATTAAGGAAAGCGAAGGAAAGAATTTACTGATTCGCTTTGAGGTTGATTCAGCACTTCCGCACGGATTGGCCATCTATGGAGAAAACTTTGGCCGTTATCCGATCGATCCAACCATCTGTTTTGAAATGAAATAAGATGGAATACTGCAACAGAATTAATTATTGAGAAACCGGCTGCAAGCTGCCTTTTATATAAGCCAAATCGAATAATATGAAACCTACCTGCAATCGGAATTCGCTCTAAGTAAGTATGAAAAAGACATTTCTAATTATTGTATCATTTATCTTATTTCTATTTTTTAATAGCGACCAAACATTGGGAAAACTACCCAATTTAAAACAATGCAATGTGATTTGGGACAGTCCCAGCCAAAACTCATCGGGTTCAATGCCACTTGGGAATGGCGATATTGGCATGAATGTTTGGGTCGAAGAAAACGGTGATTTGCTCTTTTTTATCTCGAAGACCGATTCATGGAGTGATGCCGGTCGTCTGCTTAAACTTGGTCAGGTGCGCGTCCGGCTAAACCCATCGCTGGCAGCGAGGCCGTTCCGACAAGAACTTCATTTGGAGAACGGACTGATAACAGTTCAAGGTGGAGCCGATGGTTCGATAACAAAAATGCGTATTTGGATTGATGCGAATCATCCCGTAATCCACCTCGAAGGTGAATCGCAAAAAACCATCGAGGCTGAAGCCAGTCTAATAATCTGGCGTAACGCCGACAGAGCCATGCAAGAGAGCGACGCAGCTTTGGGAGTGATGGAATCAAAAATTCCAATCATTGAAAAGGCAGATATCGCATTGCCTCCGCAAGAGAATAAAATTGTTTGGTATCATCGAAATGCGTTTTCTACCCTTCCAATTTCAATGAAGGTTCAGGGACTTGAAAGTGCGATGAACCTGGTGCATGACCCACTTTTGAACCGCACCTTTGGCGGCTGTATCACTGGAAAAGAGATGATGCATACCGCAGCGAAAGATGCTGCTCAGACCTTGAAAACGATAAAACCCACTCGTCAGCTCGATCTAAGAATTTGCATTCTCTCGGAGCAGACCGTATCGCTTGAACAATGGCAAGAAAAGTTGAATTCCCTTGTCAATGCGGAGCAGAATTCTAACCTCAACAAGAGGTGGGTTGCTCATAGTCAATGGTGGAAAATGTTCTGGCAACGAAGCTGGATTTACGTACAAACACCTGAAGATAAAACAAATACTTCGGCAAATGAGTTGGCAAAACGACTTCAAGAACGCGAAGATCTTCAACTCTTGGGTAAAAATGGCCTGCATGATGTCAACCATATCCTGCCAAGAGTTAGTGTTGAACCAGCCGGACAGATTGTCAACCGGGGTTATGCGCTGCAGCGGTTTATCACTGCTGCCGGAGGACGAGGCGCTTATCCGATAAAAAATGATGGATCCATTTTTACTGTCAACAGCAGAAATCCCCAAAGTCTGCAGGATGCTGATTTCAGGCTTCACGGTCCGCTATACTGGTTTCTCGATGCAGGGACTACAACCTGCGGACCGATGCTTCGAAGCGGTGACTTCGATCTGCTGAAACCACTTTTCTCAATGTACCATGACATGGTTCCAATGGCTAAAGAACGAACGAAAATTTATTACCAACACGAAGGTCTGTTTATTCCTGCAACTGTAAATACCTGGGGAACCTTTGGAAATGACGATTATGGCTGGAATCGAGATAAACTTCCGTTGGGACAAATGAGCAACATTTATGTTCGCTGGCTCTGGCAAGGTGGAATTGAACTGTCGTCGATGATGCTCGACTATTATGAGGCAACCCAACGGAAGTCATTTGTCCAGGATACCTTGATGCCGATGGCCGATGCTGTCGTTACTTTTTACAACCAACATTATAAACGTGACGAGAAAGGTAAAATACGGATAGATCCAGCCTGTGCGTTAGAATCTTTTCATAAAGCGATTAATCCAATGCCGGAAATTGCAGGTCTAACCTATCTTATTCCACGCTTATTAGCCTTATCTTCAGACCTCACCACTCCTGTCCAACGTGCCAACTGGACTAAAACATTACACGATCTGCCAGCGGTACCGCTAGGTGGAGCAGAAGGTGAAAAAGTACTTACCGCAGCAGAGGTAATCTATAACCGTCAAGGAGATGAGATGCCTGAATTATATGGTATTTTTCCTTATAGGCTTTATGCATTGGGAACACCGGGATTTGAAATTGGACGCCGGAGCATTGAAAAATATGTTCCGGAAATTTTAGCGACTAAATATCCTTTTGAAGGAAAGATTGGTGGCTGGCGGTTAAATTCCATTCAGGCTGCCTATGTCGGTAAAGGGGAGCAGGCTGCCCGTATGATGGTCTCTAATTTCGCATCTTCCGATCCGCGCTGCCGATTCCCTGCCTTCTGGGGTCCCAACCAGGTATGGACTCCCGATCTAAGTCATGGAGGGGTGTCGATGACAACATTACAGGCAATACTTATGCAGGTGGATGGCAAAAAAATCTATCTTTTCCCGGCCTGGCCAAAGGATTGGGATGTCAGCTTTAAACTTCATGCACTTTACAATACCACCGTTGAAGGGGAACTGCGTAATGGAAAAGTAATCTCACTTAAGGTAATACCAATGTGGCGAACAGCAGATATTATAAATATGCTGGCCAAATAGAAAATCACTCATTATTAGGACTATGACAATTAAATTATTTGTAGTTACACTCATTTTTACCAGTTCGTTTGGCTGTTTATCAGCCCAGGAAAATATTAAATCATTACCGGCAATCCCACAAGGGAAGGGTGAATTTCATGCCTGTTATACCAGGTTGAATTATACCAAAGAATGGGAAAAGCCGTGGAGAGTTGGTGAATTTGCCGATGTTGTGGTTACTTTTCCTAACCTAAATACCGGATTTGTGTTCTGGAGAGGGGCCAGCTATATTCCTAACTGGATCACAGAGAATGGAATATGGTATAACAACCAATTTATCGAGCGAATTTCCAGCGGCATCAAGGAAACCAAAGGGTGCGTGGAACCCATGAGTGATAAGCAATGCCGTTTCTCTCAGGTTCGGATCATACAAGATAACGAGGCCCGAAAAATCATCCATTGGCGTTACGCACCGGTTGACGTTGAATATCGTCATCCTTATGTAGATCCTGAAAACGGATGGTTCGATTGGGTAGATGAATATTATGTGATTTATCCCGACGCCGTTTCTGTTCGTGAGGCCACCCTTTATTCGACAGAAGTTAACGCTTTTGCCGATTGGCAGGAGAGTATTATCATTCATCAGCCTGGCAGGAGTCCGGAGGATGATATTGACACCACTGCCGTTTCGATCAGTAATATAAAAGGGGAAACTACCAATTACTATTGGCCGGAAGCATCAAAAAAAATGAGTTTACGTGGCTTGCCGGAAAAGGCCTGCATTCAGATAGTGAACCTGAAGTCGCAACTTAAGCCATTTATTGTTGTTCCACCAGATCCGGGTCTTACCGTTCGTCTTTTTACCGGTCAGGGCACTCATTCTATCTTTCACCAATGGGATCACTGGCCCGTTTCGCAAGACAAATCTGACGGAAGAGAAGCCAAGGATGATTCAAAGCCTTCGCATACTTCTTTGACTTACTGGAAAGGGTGGAAGCCGACCTCAACAACTGAGAATTCAACAACTTTTGTAATGCTGGCTGGCATGACCGATAAAAAAGCCGGCGAACTGAGTAGCATTGCAAAGTCATGGTTATCTCCGGCAGCGGTAAAGATTGAGGCCTCAACAGGTTTAACTTTTAATGGGTTTGACCAGTCTGAAAAGGCGTATTCTTTTACCAACCGAAATACTGACAAGTCAAAAAAAGCGATCTTCGGAGTCAGTGCAAACAGCGAAAATCCTCTGTTTAATCCGGCTTTTGTGATTCACAACTGGAAAGGAACGAAGGCTAAGATAAAAATCAAGGGAGCGAATCCAAAGATTCAAGAGATAAAGCAAGGGATTGAATACGGCGTGAATGGAAATACGCTGGTGGTGTGGGTAAAAGCCGAAATTACTGTTCCAATTCAAATCTCCATAGAACCATTAAAGTGATCTTATTAAAATGACAAAAAATTCTGCACTGAATACAATGAATATTCAAAAATATTTTTCGTTCGTCCTGTTTTTTCTCTTCTTTTCCATCAATCTGGTACGTGCTGCCAGTCAGGGAGAAACGTATAAGCCAAAACCAAAAATACCCCGTGAGTATAAATTGGAATTATTGAGTGAGAAATTTTTAAAAATGGGCAATTCTGATCCGGCGATATTGTTGTATTCTCCATCAGGAAAAATCTCTGTTGTTCCTGAAATCGCGAAAAAAAATAGTGATGGGGCAATAGTTCAGAAAAATGGGTTTGTAGAGAGAAGCTCTGCAGGATCTGACGAAATTGGCGCATACAGGAATCTTGCCTGTAACCCATACGACTGGCAGGAAAAGGCTGTGAGCTATTATCCGCATGCCTCTTCCAACAGTGAATGCAGGTCGGATCCTCTGTTTGCAGCCAGGAATGCAATTAACGGATTAACAAAAAACGATAAACATGGCAGCTGGGAAGATCGATCATGGGGTCCCGAAAAAATCAAAGATCCCTGGCTGGAAATCGACTTTGGCCGCCTGGTGGAAGTTGACAAAGTGGTCATCTTTATACGTGCGGATTTTCCACATGATGGATACTGGCAAACCGGCAAGCTTGAATTTAATGATGGCTCGGTTGAAAACATCACTTTTCAGAAAATCGCAGTACCACAAACATTTACATTCAACAAAAGAAAAATAACGAAGGTAAGGCTAACCGATCTTGTTCAGCCTGAACCACTCATGTGGTGCGCAATTTCGGAGATTCAGGTTTTCGGGAAAGATGTATTGCCTATGATCCTGCGCCGTACATTGAAAGAGACACTCGATGGGATAAAGTGGGATGAAAAAATGGCCTTTGATGAAAAAATGAACTGGATCTTGCTGGTAAAACATTTTCCCGTTGAGTCGGACTGGCTGAAGCAGGATTTGAAAATGAATCTGACAAGTTTTGTTCAGGCGCCTGACCGGGATGTGGTGTATCATAAGATGAAGGATAATATATTAAACGGAGTGAACGGTAAGACAATCGCCGAAAAGCTCAAGGGAAAAACAGGAACGCCGTTAAAGCTCTATCTCGAAGCATGCGCAGTCCGGCGCCGATTGTTTCTGGTTCCTTTGGAGCAACAGTTTGATACCATAGTCTTTGCGAAACGCTATCCTTTGCGCCCCTCATTTTATGGTTATACTGAAGGGCTCTCGGATGGCCGCGCGGAGGTGAATTTCAAACCGGAAACCGCCCTTTGCTTCTCTGTAATCAAAGGTGGAATAGCCAGAACAACTACACTTTTGGAAGACCGGAATGGGGTGATACGCGACCCGGATGTCTCCTACGATGGCAAAAGAATTCTGTTTGCATGGAAGAAATCGCTTAACGAAGACGATTATCACCTGTATGAAATGGAATTTAAAACAAGGAAAATCAAACAACTGACTTTTGGCGACCGGCATGCCGATTTCGAGGGGAAGTATCTGCCTAATAGCGACATCATTTTTAATTCTACAAGATGCGAACAGGCGGTCGATTGCTTTAACACGGATGTAAGTAACCTCTATCTGATCAGGCAGGACGGAAGTTATTTGCGCCGGATTGGATTTGATCAGGTTCAGACAACTTCTCCATCAGTAATGGAAAATGGGAAAATAATTTATACCCGATGGGATTATAACGATCGTGGTCAAACATTTCCTCAACCGCTCTTTGAGATGAATATGGACGGAACAGGCCAGACTGAATTTTATGGAAACAATTCCTGGTATCCAACAGTAATTGTCCATGCAAGGCAAATCCCGGGAACGGATAAGGTGATGGCTACTTTATGCGGGCACCATACACCGCAAAGGGGTCAAATTGCGATTATCGATAACACAAAAGGAAGGCAGGAAGCCGATGGGGTTCAATTAATAGCTCCGGTAAGGGCCGAAAAACCTCAGAAAATTGATACCTACGGACAAACAGGATCTTTGTTTAAATTTCCCTATCCGATTTCAGAAGACTATTTTTTGGTCACTTATAAACAAGTCGATGAAGCGACGAATAAAGATAAGAGCCCATTTTTTCTCTATGCAATGGATAAAGACGCCAACCGTGAAATTATTGCATGGGATGAGGTACTCGATTGCAAACAAGGGGTGCCATTGAAGGCGAGAAAAGTGGGACATATCACTCCTGCCAGAGTCGATTACACGAAGAAAACAGGCTCTTATTTCGTTCAGGATGTCTATGCCGGAGCCGGTTCAAAAGGAATTAAAAGAGGTTCGATCGAAAAGATCAGGGTGGTAGCTCTCGATTTCCGGGCGGCTCCTGTTGGTGCAAATGGGGCTAACGCCGATTTTGAAGGTATCCCGACCGCAAATTCTACCTGTACCCCCATTGCGCTGGGTCAGGGTGCCTGGGACGTCAAGAAAATTTTGGGCGAAACTCCGGTGCAGGAGGATGGTTCTGCACTATTTGAGGTTCCGGCGCGTACACCGGTCTATTTCCAGCTAATCGATACTGCCGGTTATGCGGCACAGACGATGCGGAGCTGGTCAACGCTGCAACCTGGCGAATCGTTCTCCTGCATCGGTTGTCATGAAGATAAAAATGAACCCGTCCCTACCCTGAAAAAAAAGGCAATAGCTTTGGGAAAAGGGGTTCAAAAACTACAGCCATTTTATGATGTAAGCCAGGGATTCAGTTTTCGCAGGGAGATTCAGCCAATTTTAAACAAACACTGCATCAGTTGTCATAACGACCGGAGCATTAAAAAATTAGATTATGGTAAATTGTCGGTGGCTGATTTGAGTCCGGCAAAAATTCCGGGTACTGACACCGTGGCAAACCGGGCTTTCAGCTTATTGGATAATCCCGTTGAGGATAAATCCTCCCGCAGAAAATGGAATGACGCCTATCTGAATCTGCTCAGGGCATTTGATCCAAATTTACAAGGACAATTTTTATCAGATATCATTAATTGGCCGGGGATGCAATCGCCTCCAACTCTTTTAGCCCCCTATTTAAGAGGATCGGCAACCAGCAAGCTAATGAAAATGGTTAAAAACAGCCATGGCAACTGTAAATTATCCAGAAAAGAAATCGATATCATTGCCTGCTGGATCGATCTGGCGGTTCCGTTCTGCGGCGATTACAAAGAAGAAAACACCTGGTCGGTCGATGAGATGAATTATTACGACTACTATTTGAATAAAAGAATCCGTTTCGAAAAAGAAGAGTCTGCCAGCATACAGGATTTTCTGAAATCAAAAGAGGTTAGTGCAACTTACCAGGAGAACCAAAAAACTTCACAGCTTGATAAGAAGAAGTATATCTCACCACAATTCTTACTAAGAATTGGAGGCGAGCTCATTGTCTCAGATATAACTGGCAAACAGCTTATTATCTTCGATGTGAAATCAAAAAAAGTGGTCAAAAAAATTCCCCTGAAGGTGACTCCGGGCGAATTGGCTGCTGGACAATCAAACTCCGGAATTCTGGTCACTTCATCTGAGCCGGATGGGAAAGTGCTTTTTGTCGATCTGAAGAATTCCGCAATAACCAATTCAGTAAAAGTTGGCCATACACCTGTTTCCATCGCCATATCTAAAAACCTGGCCTTTGTAGGGAACAAATTTTCGAACGACATCTCGGTGGTGGATTTAAACCTTAAAAAAGAGATCAAACGGATTTCCGTAGAGCGGGAGCCTGTTGATATTTGCCTCACCTTGGACGGGAATTTCTTATTGGTAGCCAACGCCTTGCCACTTATGGCCGGCACAGAAAACCATATCGCTTCAAAGATCAGTGTAATAAATATCCAAACGCTTGAAAAAATAAAGGATATTCTTTTGCCTAACGGATCAACCGGACTAAAAGGAATCTGTATCTCGCCCGACGGTCTTTTTGCCTATTGCACTCATATTTTAGCAAGATATCAGTACCCGACTACACAGATTGAAAAGGGCTGGATGAATGCCAATGCGGTTTCGATTATTGATCTGCAAAAAATGGAGGTATATAATACCGTCTTACTGGATGACATTAATGCCGGAGCGGCTAATCCCTGGGCGGTTGAGTGTTCCAAAGACGGGAATCAATTAATTGTTTCATTGGCCGGTACAGATGAAATTTGCATCATTAACCGCGTAAAATTGCATCAGAGATTGTCAGGGATGGCCGGCGGTGAAGTTGTAAATTACGTCAGTGCCTCAAATATAAAGAACGATTATAAACTGCTGTCGGATATAAAAAAGCGGGTAAAACTAAATGGGAAAGGACCACGTGGACTGGCGGTTGCCGATGATATGATTTATGTCTCCGAATATTTTACCGGAACACTCGACGTTCTCTCACTCAAAAACACTGATTACCAGGCAAAATCCTGTTCATTGGGAATCCAGCCCGGGCAAACACTCGTGAGAAAAGGGGAGCAATATTTCAATGATGCGGAATTTTGTTTTCAGAAATGGCAAAGCTGCGTCAGTTGCCATCCGGATGTCAGGACGGATGGTTTAAACTGGGATTTGTTAAATGATGGGATTGGGAATTCCAAGAATACCAAAAGTCTGGTATATTCCCATTTTACCCCTCCCGCTATGATAACGGGAATCAGGCCCAACGCCGAAGCAGGGGTTAGGGCAGGTTTAAAATACATTCAGTTTGCACAACGACCTGAAGCTGATGCAAAGGCTATTGATTTCTATTTAAAGTCATTAAAGCAGGTACCTTCTCCATATCTTGAAAATGGCAGCCTTAGTAAATCAGCGGAACGGGGTAAACTCTTGTTTAAATCAGCCGATTGTATGAACTGTCACAATGGCCCCTACCATACGGATTTGAATAAACACCGTGTTGGAACCGGCGATGGCCAAGAGAAAGAGACTGAATTCGACACTCCCTCTTTAAATGAAATCTGGAGAAATGCCCCATATCTGTACGATGGGAGAGCTTTAACCCTAAAAGAGGTATTAACAACATTTAATCCTCATGACAGCCATGGCCGGACAAGTAATTTATCCGGGCAGGAATTAAATGACCTGATTCAATATTTAAATTCATTATAGTTACAATTAATTCATTAAAAATACTAAATCAATGAAATCAAATTTTAAAACTACCGTTTTCCAGTTTCAGAAACTACTTATTGTAACAGCCATCTTGCTCATGGGTTTTTCCGGTTATGGCGCCATCATCCCCCGACTGAAACATGGCGAAAACCTTAAACTTGCTGCAATCGGAACCAGCTTAACCGATAAAGGATCAGGCAATAAAGGATGGTTTGAACACACGGGTGAATGGCTTAACACACTGCCCTACAAGGGCAAAGTGACCTGTTCGAATCACGCAGTGGGCGGATCGGCCTCGAAAACCGTCAACTCGGACAAGGGCTACCACCCTGGACGTTATGGACTACTCCAACTGAGCGATGTGCTGGCGAATGAAAATCCGGATGCCATATTTATTGAGTTTGCCATTAATGATGCCTTCCTCCCATACCATATTTCAAACCAGGCATCGGAAGAAAACCTGCAAACGATGATTGATCAGATCAATGAATGGGCAAAAAAGCAAAACCAGGGGAAAGGAAAAAAAGTCGATATCATAGTACAGACTATGAACAATTGCATAAATGTCCATGCAACCAGCCGACCAAACCTCGAGCAATACTACGAAGGGTATAAGCAGGTTGTCAAGAAAAATCGCGGAGTATTATTAATCGATAACTATGCCAGCTGGATGAAACTTTATAATAGTCAAATGGATCACTCCACCTGGCATAGTTATGTGCCAGACGGTATTCATCCAAATGCGAAGGGAGATCGGGAAATTATTATAAAAGAAGTTCAAAAAAAATTAAAAAAGCAACATAAATAAATATCAAATACAATCATAATGAAGTCAATTTTAAATCGGATTCTAACGTTTGTCGTTTTGCCGGCAATGTTAATGTATAGTACTGTTGTGCAGGCCCAGCCTTTGTGGCAAATCGGAAAAGTCGATCACAGCGCAACCGAATTTGCCCTCGCGCAAAATGGATACACCAGTTTTCTTCAAAAATTCGGCAGTCCTGATCACGCTTATTACATCGGTCTCTCGGATGTTAACAACGAATGGCCCTGCGTGTTGCCCGGTCAACTTGATCCTTGGGCTGGAGGGAATCCTGACGGCAGCTGGGATCAGATGAATACCCTGCCTGTCGGGTTTGTACTGGAAACAGTTCCTGGACAAGGGCTGTGTCAATTGGTAGTCGACCTGTGCGATGCTGCAACAGATCATCCGCCGATGTTACGGATTACCGTCAACGGTGCGATCTATGAAGTTGCAATTCCTAAAGGGGGGGGCGATGCCAGCCTTGCCGGTGATTATTCGAAGTCGAAATCATTCCGTGCGAATATTGAATTCCCTGCCTCGCAGTTAAAAGCAGGTTACAACGAAATTGCCTTACGTTCCACAAGCGGAAGCTGGATACTTTTCGATGCATTAAAACTCGAAACCCCCTCCGGAGCAAAACTTGCAACCGCCAATCAAACGGTAATCCGTTCTGTCACAACAGCACCTTATGCGTTGAGCAGCCGTGGGAAAGAGAAGGCTACAATAAAGGTTGAAGTCTACCAGCATGAAAAACCCGGAGCGCTTTCTGTTCAGATTGGAAATAGTCCGGCACATGAATGGGCACTGGAACCAGGATTACAGGTGCTTGAAATTCCTGCTTCCAACACAGGGAAAAACAAGAATGCAATTATCCGTCTTAGCGCCAACGGGAAGATTGTGGAACAGACAACTTTAAACCTGACCGACAGTCCGAAAGTCACCCCTGCCGATTATGTCGATGTGTTCAGAGGTACCGCCCATTCACGCTGGATGATTGCACCGGGACCATGGATGCCGTTCGGTATGGTAAAACTTGCTCCTGACAATCAAAATCAGGGATGGGTTGGCGGATACGAATACACGCATGAATATATCGATTGCTTCAGCCACCTCCATGAATGGACAATGGGTGGACTGGGGATGATGCCAACTGTCGGACCACTGCATACCAAACCCGGCCTCGACGGGAGCGGTTACAGCTCAAGAATCGATAAATCAACCGAAAAAGGAGGAGTTGGTTTTTATGAAGTATTGCTTAAAACAAGCGGCATTAAAGCTGAACTGACAGCGACAACACGCGCGTCACTGCAGCGTTATACCTTTCCGGCAAGCGATCAGGCACGGATAATGCTCGATTTCCTTCTCCCCAACGAATATACGATGAGGGTGCTTGGTGCGAAGCTGAGACAAACAGCCCCTGCAGAACTCGAAGGGACCATTCAATCTCATTTTCCCGATATCTACGGAGATGGGAACCAGCGCTTCGACCTCCACTTTGTCATGCAGTTCAGTAAGCCTTTCGATTCGTTGGGTGGCTGGCAAGGGGAAAAGATTATTTCCAATGTACAGGAACTTGTCCTAACTGATGATTGCGGCGCCTTTGTGGGATTTAAAACGGCCGCCGGTGATCAGATGCAGGTACGAACCGGAATCTCACTGGTCAGCATCGATAATGCACGGCAAAACCTGGAAAAGGAGCTTTCCAAACCATTTGGCTGGGACTTTGCCGCAGTAGTTCAAAATCAACGCAACACATGGAACACACTCCTGAGCCGTGTTGAAATCGGATCACCCGATGCACGTGAAAAATCACGGTTCTATTCAAACATGTATCGTGCCTATGCAGGACGGAATACCTTTAGTGATGCCAACGGCGAATGGACCGATCCTGAAGAGCACCGGCAAAAATTGAAAGATCCTGATACGGTGATGCTTGGGTGCGACGCATTCTGGACAACATTCTGGAACCTGAACCAGGTGATGAACCTCCTTACTCCGGAATGGTCGGCCCGATGGGCGAAATCACAATTGGCCATGTATGATGCAAACGGCTGGCTTGCGAAAGGTCCTGCTGGATTGGAATACGTCAGCATCATGGTGGCAGAACATGAAATTGCGCTGCTTGTTGCGGCTTATCAGCATGGCGTCAAAGGGCTCGATAAGGAGAAGATCCTCGAAGCCATTGTTAAGATGCAGACAACCATGCCCAAAAAACAACCTGGTGGCGGATGGGCCGGGAATGAGAACCTCGGGAATTACCTGAAACATGGTTATGTAGCTACTGATGGAAAACAACCAGGAGACTGGAAAGGTCCGTGGTGCTCGAATACCTATGAGTACGCCTACGATGACTGGTGTGTTGCCCAGATGGCACAGGCACTGGGACGCAAAGATTTATCAGAAACCTTTATGAAGCGCTCACAAAACTGGCGTAACCAGTTCAATGAAAAAACCGGTTTTGCACAACCTCGAAAAGCTAACGGTGAGTGGGTTACCCCTTTTGATCCGTTTGACAGGCATAACTTCGTTGAGGGGAATGCCTGGCAATATACCTGGTTTGTGCCCCAGGATGTGCCCGGTCTGGTTAAGACCATGGGTCGGGACCGCTTCGTGGAACGGCTGAATGATGCCTTCGAAAAGTCTGCCCCTACCCGTTTCAATGCCGCCGGCGACCGGTTCTGGATGTACCCGCTGAACCACGGGAACCAACCAGCGATGCACGTGGGGTGGCTATTCAACTGGGCCGGAAAGCCCTGGCTGAGTCAGAAGTGGACAAGTGCCATTCTCAACTCCTATTACGGCCACAACCCTGCTGATGCCTATCTTGGCGATGAAGATCAGGGTCAGATGAGTGCATGGTTTGTGATGTCATCGATGGGACTGTTCCAGACCGATGGCGGTTGCCGTGTGGACCCGATTTACGAAATCGGCAGTCCGCTTTACCCAAAAATTGTGCTGCACCTCTCAAAAGAACATTATGGAGGTAAGACCTTTACGATTACAGCAAAAAACGCCTCAAAGACAAACCGCTATATCCAGTCTGCCAAACTAAACGGTCAGCCTCTGGACAAATGGTGGATTCTGCAGCGGGAAGTTATACGCGGCGGCACACTCGAACTTGAATTGGGACCACAACCGAATGAGAAATGGGCTGCCAATACCCAGCCACCTCTTCCGGCCACGTCTCCACAAGGGATCACCGGGAGATAAAAGAATCGTAATCAGAAAATGATCAAATTATCTGGAATATGAAAATATCTGGAATCAGTGCAATTTTGGCAACATTTCTTCTGTTTTCGTTAGTACGAAGCAATGCAGCGGGGATAGATCGTCATGCTTTAGTAACGCGTCATAACATCGTTGTCAACAAGCCAGACAAAAAGGGTGCTTTGCAAGTTGGGAACGGTGAATTTGCATTCAGTGTGGATGTTACCGGATTACAAACTTTCTATGGCAACACCCTTTCCCAGTGGGGCTGGCATTCGTCACCTTTGCCTAAAGGAGAGAAAATTGAAGAGTATAAATGGCAGGATTGGGATCACGCAGGACGCAAAGTCCCCTACATGACCGTTTCACCCAATCAAAAAGCACTTGAAGAATGGCTCTACTACAATCCTCACCGGCTTCCACTTGGCAGACTAATGATGCTACTGACCAAATCGGATGGGAAGCCTGCTAAGTTGGAAGATTTGACCGATATCCATCAGGAACTCGGTTTGTGGTCCGGAGTTATTACAAGCCACTTTAAATTGGATGGCCTGCCGGTTAATGTGATGACACTTTGTAATCCAAAAACCGATGCTGTATCGATTAAAATCGAATCGAGCCTGCTGAACACCGGACGACTTCAGATCGCCCTGGATTTTCCATATGCTGATGGGAGCGATTCTCCCGGAAATACCATCTGGAATAATCCGGAAGCTCACCAAACAGTGATGACACTTCGCGGAGCCAATCATGCAGATTTTGCCCGTACATTAGATACAACCTCTTATTCGGCTAGTCTAAGCTGGTCTTCCAAAGCCTCACTTCGGGGCCCGGAAACTGGTAATCCTCACCATTACATCTTGAATTCCCAAAGCAAAGATCTCGAATTCACCTGTGAGTTCAACAAAAAAATAGCACCAAAAAAGTTACCAACCTTTGCCCACGTTAAAAAGGCGAGTGCCGTTTATTGGAGTCAATTCTGGCAACATGGAGGTGCAATCGACCTGTCAGGGAGCAAAGATCCTCGGTGGTTCGAACTAGAAAGACGTATTGTCCTTTCTCAGTATTTAATGGCGGTTAATGAAGCAGGCTCTCTCCCACCTCCGGAAAGTGGGCTAGTAAATAGTTCGGGATGGTCGGGTAAGTTTCATCTGGAAATGTACTGGTGGCACGCTGCCCATTATGCCTTGTGGGACCGATGGCCATTATGGGATCGCAGCCTTGGATACCTGAAGTCCATTGTGCCACAGGCAAAAGCTATTGCAGAAAGACAGGGATACAAAGGGATCCGCTGGCCTAAAATGATCGGCCCCGAAGCCCGTGAATCTTCCAACAATATCAATCCGTTGCTAATATGGCAACAGCCTCACCCGATCTTTTATGCCGAACTTGATTACCGTGCCCATCCCAACAAAAAAACGTTGGACAAGTGGCGGGAACTTGTTTTTAGCACAGCCGAGTTTATGGCCGACTTTCCGGTCTGGAACGAAGCTAAAAAACGATATGAACTCTTGCCTCCAGTGAAAACAGTACCTGAAAACACAGAGCCTGAAGACGTTATTAATCCAACATTCGAATTATCCTATTGGCGTTTTGGCTTGCGCACTGCTCAGCTATGGCGCGAGCGGCTCAAACTTTCCCGCGATGAAAAGTGGGATAAAGTTTTATACGGTTTATCACCTTTACCTACCAATGGCAATGTTTATGTTATGGAAGAGAGCCAGCCGGATACTTATGAAAAACACAATTATGGGCACCCGTCATTAATTGGCACTTATGGCATGCTTCCAGGAGATGGCGTGGATCCTGATTTCGCAAAACGAACGGTGTTGAAAGTGGCACAAACCTGGAAATGGAATCAAACCTGGGGCTGGGATTTTCCCATGATGGCTATGTGTGCAGCCAAAGTTGGAGAACGCCAACTAGCCGTGGATATGTTACTGCACCCATCATATGGATTTCAATTTAATAACTGCGGTCTAGCTACTGGAGGACCATTTCCCTATTTCCCTTCAAATGGCGGATTGCTCTATGCCGTAGCATTGATGGCTGCAGGTTGGGATGGCGCTCCTGATAAACCAAGTCCGGGCTTTCCGGACGATGGCTCCTGGGTGGTAAAATGGGAAGGACTGAAGAGATCTCCCTGACTGATAAGGGCATAGCTCATAAAATATAAGAAAAGTTATCACAAAATGTATAATCCTTAACATGAATATTATTTACTTATTGATATAATATGAAATTTTTTACTGTTGCTATTATTCTGATAATAAGTGCTTCCTTACATGCACAAGTTTCCAATACTATTGCCCCTCCCAAAAAGGTCCGGGCAAACAGCACTTATTGTAACCCGATGAACATTGAATATTGTTTCCGACCAGACGGCAAAACAGGTCGGGAGGCAGCTGACCCGCTGATCGTCCCTTTCAAAGGCGATTACTACCTGTTTGCCTCCAAGAGTGCCGGGTACTGGTGGTCAAATAATCTCATTAACTGGAATTTAGTCGAGAGTAAAGATAGCCATATCTATAAAAATGACGAGCATCAGCTGAATGGTCAGCCTGAAAATGACCTCCCGGTTTGGGGTTACAATCCGGCAGCATCGGTCGTTGAAGGGAAATTGATTTACAGTCAGCAACGTGATGCCTTTTATAATCTGATCAATCCGAAAGCAGGAACTTTTGAACGTGTTAGAGACAGACTAACCATCAGCAATGACGAATGGCTATTTACAGATGACGATGGTCGGGTCTATCTGTATGCAGTAGGTTTCAAACCTGTTCGTGGAATTTATGTTTACGAGCTTGATCCCAAAGATCATCTGAAAGTGTTGCGGGGACCTCTGCCTTGCAGAACTAAAGGAGATGTATGGAACGATAATAAAGGTAATTTCTCTGTTCTTCCCAACAGAGAGGGGATAGTAATGCCAATCGCCTGGAAAACAGGCGAAGGAGCTCAGATGACCAAGCGCCAAGGGCGTTATTTTCTTCAGGTGTCGTTTAGCGGAACGGAAGATCCCATATACCGCGACTGTGCATTCGTTGCTGATTCACCACTGGGACCGTTTGAGTATTGCAAAAACAATCCGGTTTCCTACCGTCCGGCAGGCTTCACAAATGGAGCAGGCAACTCCGGACTCTTTGCCGATAACAAAAATAATGAATGGCGTGTAGTGACTACCTGCCTCAATGCTTTTACGGGTTTTGAACGGCGTATTTCCATGTACCCGGCGGGAGTTGATCAGGATGGTGGTTTGTATACCGATACTTACTTGGGCGATCTGCCACAATATGGTCCGGGACATCGAAAACCCGGACTGGGTGGTAATCTGGTTGGGTGGATGCTGCTCTCTTATAAGAAGGAGGCAACTGCCTCTTCTCAATTCGAAAATCATTCTGTTGAATCGGCCTGCGATGAAAACATAAAAACCTGGTGGAGCGCTAAATCAGGAGACAAAGGGGAATGGCTGGCTGTCGACCTGGGTAAAATCTGCCGCATCAATGCCATCCAGGTGAATTTTGCAGAACAAAATACTACTGCAAGTAAACGACGCCTTGAAGATGAGCTTTTCCATCAATACACTATTCAAACAAGTGATGACGGAAAAAACTGGAAGACCAAGGTAAACAAAAGCACTAACCATCAAGATGTTCCACATGATTATATCCAGCTCAAAAAACCTGTTTTTGCACGTCATCTAAGGATCACAAACATTCATATGCCGGGGCATGGAAAATTTGCAGTGCGGGACTTTCGTGTTTTTGGCAGTGGATTAGGTGATATACCTGCGGAGGTGAAAAATCCGGTTGTAAAGTTACAGACTAAGGAAAACATAAAAACAGCCGTTGAAGCGGTGATTGAATGGCCGGAAGCATCTGGTGCAACCGGCTACGTTGTCCGCTGGGGGCACGCCAGGGACAAGCTCTACCACAGTCAGGATGTCAGGATTGGCACCAAGGCTGTCATTTCCCAGCTCACTGGCGGGCTGGACTATTGGTTTGTAGTGGACAGTTTCAATGACAGTGGTGTCACCTTCGGAAGCAGAGCGGTGAGTACAAATTGAAAAAAATTAAATGATCGAATGTTTAAATTAGCATTTCTTTTCAGTATCAGTCTGATTGAATAAAATATAACTCCAGCCCCAAAGTGGGCTGAACGCTTAAATAAGATCATTTCATCAAGATATCTATCAGGACAAACAGGAGTAATAATTGAATATATACATTTATAAAAGGAAAAATCATGAGAAAACTATTTAAAATTTCCGCTTTAGGAATTGCTCTGCTTTGCCTGAGCATTCCTGCATTTTCTGCAGTGAAACTGCCTGCCTTAATCAGTGACAATATGGTGTTACAACAGGGTCGTGCTGTGCCAATCTGGGGCTGGGCTGATAAGAATGAGGTGGTTACCGTGACAGTAGGAAACCAAAAGGTCACTACTAAAACAGGGGATGACGGTCGCTGGAAAATTGAACTCAAAAAACTAAAGCCGGGACAAATACTCGAGATGAGTGTAAAAGGCTCATCGGGCAATTCTCTTACCGTAAAGAATATTCTCGTGGGTGAGGTATGGATCTGTTCCGGACAGTCGAATATGCACTGGACTTTTTCAAAAGGACACGGGGTTCTAAATAATGAAGCAGAATTGGCAGCCGCTCATTATGATGATATCCGTATGTTTACAGTTGCCAAGGGGGGGGCTCCGCAACCGGCGGAAGATGTTAAAGGTGCATGGCTGACCATCAGTCCCGATAACCTTTTGGTGGGCGGTGATAATGGGGCTTCGGTATTGGCTTATTTCTTTGGCCGCGACCTTTATAAGCAATTGAACGTTCCTGTTGGTCTGATAAACACAAGCGTAGGAGGTACGCCTGCTGAAAAATGGACCAAACGTGAGGCGCTGGAAGCGAATCCGGATCTCAAAGTTCTCTCAGGTAAAGGTGGCTCCTCATCATTATACAACGCAATGATTGCTCCGCTGATCCCTTACGCTATCCGTGGCGCTATCTGGTATCAGGGTGAATCGAACCTTGACCGCGCTTTCCAGTATCGTACACTTTTTCCTGCAATGATCGCCAACTGGCGCTCCGACTGGAAACAAGGTAATTTCCCTTTTGGGTTCGTTCAAATTGCCCCTTATCGGTATAAAGGTCAGAATCCTGAAAATTACTCCGAGCTTTGCGAAGCACAGTCAATGACCGTGAAAAATTCTCCAAACACTGGAATGGCAGTCACGGCAGATATTGGCGATGTGACCAATATACATCCAAAAAACAAACAGGAAGTAGGTCGCCGCCTGGCTCTTTGGGCAATGGCGAAAGTTTATGGCAACAAAAAACTGGTTTACTCAGGTCCGATTTACAAATCAATGGCTGTCAAAGGAAACCAAGTCAGATTGAATTTTGATCACCAGGGCAGCGGACTTAGCACTATTGATGGCAAGTCACTTAATGAGTTCACGATTGCCGGTTCCGACCAGATATTCGTTCCCGCCATTGCAGCAATAAATGGAAACGAAATCGTTGTCTCCAGCGAAAAAGTTACCAATCCTGTCGCAGTTCGCTACGCTTGGCACGATGATGCACAACCTAATCTGGCCAATAAAGAGGGGCTGCCGGCCTCGTCATTCCGCACTGACTCGTGGAAGGGTGTAACTGAAAAATAGTATAAAAAATCCATCACAACAGAATTTCATGCAAAGTAAGTGTTAGCTTTGGTATTTCGGTTTTAATCCAGTCAAATTAACTTAAATCAATTCCCATGGAAACCATAGATCATGACAATCAGCACCTTTCCGGCAAGGAGAAGAAAAAACCGGAAATTAACCGCCGCAATTTTCTTCGATTGACAGGAGTCGGATCATTGATGGTTTACGCTTATTTACCCCTTACTGCAGGGCCTTTTGTTGCATCTGATTTTGTTGGTCTGATACCTGTCGACAAAAAACTGAGTCCTGCATGGATTAAAAGTCTTTTTGATCGGGGTAATCCTCAGGTATATAAAGGGGAAGAACTTAAGTATATCGGGATGCCCGTTGGAGGTATCTGCGCCGGGCAAGTCTACCTTGGCGGGGATGGACAGTTGTGGTTTTGGGATATTTTCAACAAGAAGGCGGCCAACACGTGGGAGCGTCATTATGCTGAACCAATGGAACAAAATTCGCCTATTAATCAGGGATTTGCAATCCAGCTAAACACCAATGGAATTGCTGAAACCCGACAGCTTAATAAGCAAGGATTTCAAAATATTACCTTCCGGGGCGAATATCCAATCGGGAAAGTTAATTATTCAACGGATACTGTAAAAGTTGAATTAGAAGCCTTTTCTCCATTTATCCCTTTGTCGATCGATGAGTCAAGCATCCCTACAACGATTATGTCGTTTACGGTTACCAATACATCACAAGAAAAGTTAGAAGCTACTCTATTCGGATGGCTTGAAAATGCCATCTGTCAATTTAATAGAGCGGTAAAAGGGAAGCGTAAAAACCAAATCATCCACCATAAAGGGAGTACCTATCTTAATTGCACCGTTGAAAAAGGATCAGACCATATTGTGGCTCAACGGCCTGATATCCTCTTTGAAGATTGGAAAGACGAGAAATACCTCAATTGGACACCAGTAGGAAATGCCTTTGGCTCTGGACCAATTCTAAAATCTTCCGTCCCGGATTACCAGGGTGATGTAGGTGGAAATACCCAACGCGTTGTGAATTCACATGCCAGTGCGACGATTGGGAATGATGCTGTCTCCAGAGATAAAGCCACTGGTACACTAACAAGTAAACCTTTTGTCATCGATCGAAAATTCATCAATTTCTGGCTTGGCGGTGGTAATCACAAGAATAAGACCTGTCTAAATCTGCTTATTGACAATAAAATTGTCCGATCAACAACTGGATTAGACGACAATAAGATGACTATTCAAAGTTTTAATGTTTTCGATATTCGGGGAAAAACGGCCACCCTGCAACTCGTAGATGCCGAAACCGAAGGATGGGGAAACATTGGAGCCGGAAGCATAACCTTTAGCGATCTGCCGCCTGGCCCTGTTGAATTTGAAAAGATGTTTGACCATGGCACAATGAGTCTGGCACTGCTAAACAATAGCGGAGACTATTCAAAAGCCGACGCAGGTTCTGATGGTCTTGGTGGATCAAAAAGCAAAGAGGCTTCTGCAAGTTTAGCAGATCATCTGACTGGTGCTATCGGCCATTCGATGAAACTTAAGCCCGGCGAATCGAAGGTTGTTACCTTTGCCTTAACATGGCACTTTCCTAACCTCACAAAACCTGGCGATGGACGTCATTATGCGGCATTATTTGGAAATTCTCAGGATGTGGCAGGTTACGTAACCAAGAATTTCAATAAATTAGTCTCGCAAACAAGATTGTGGCGCGACACCTGGTACGACTCAACACTACCTTATTGGTTTCTGGACCGCACATTTGCCAACGCCTCAACATTAGCAACCGGCACAGCATTTCGATTCCGTAACGGTAAGTTTTGGGGATGGGAAGGGGTTAGCTGCTGTGAGGGAACCTGCACGCATGTATACCATTACGAGCAAACGATGGGACGTATCTTTCCGGAATTAGATATTGTGATTCGTGAAATGACCGATTTTAATCCGGAGGATAGTTATAAAGGAGATGGAGTAATCGAATACCGGGGAAAAGGAACGGGCGTTGCTATTGACGGTCAAGCCGGGATTGTCCTGCGTAGTCTTCGCGATCATCAGATGTCGCCAAACGATTCATTCTTAAAGCGGAATTACTTAAAAATTAAAAAAGCGCTGGAATGGATGATTGATCAAGATGGCACCGAAGATGGGATCATCAAGCAGAATCAACATAACACCCTCGATGCCCAATGGTTCGGTCAGGTAGCGTGGATCTGCAGTCTTTACCTTGCTGCATTGCGCGCTGGCGAAGAGATGGCAACCGAGATGAATGATGGTGAGTTTGCTGCCCGGTGTCGTAAAATCTGGACCGTTGGTCGTGAAAACTTCGTAAGTAAGATGTGGAATGGAGAATATTTCTATCAAGTATCTGACCCAAAACATGCAGATGCCATCGGTTCTTACGAAGGTTGCGAAATCGATCAAGTCTTAGGTCAAGGGTGGGCTCACCAAGTAGGTCTAGGTGACGTACTTCCTAAACCAGAAACCCGAAAAGCGTTACAAGCACTTTGGAAATATAATTTCACTCCTGATGTTGGTCCTTTCCGCAAAGCCTATAAGCCAGGTCGTTGGTATGCCATGAGTGGTGAGGCAGGAACTATTATGTGCAGCTGGCCTCGAGGTGAGCAAAAAAGAGTGACCAAGGGAGTCGATTTTTATTTCAACGAATGTATGAACGGCTTTGAACATCAGCTGGCTGGACATATGATCTGGGAGAACATGGTGATGGAAGGGCTCGCCATCGAACGTGCGATACACGACAGGTATCATGCCGCTCGTCGAAATCCATGGAATGAAGTGGAATGTGGCGACCATTATGCTCGCTCCATGGCAAGCTACGGGGTCTATCTTGCAGCATGCGGTTTCGAAGTTCACGGACCGAAAGGGCATATTGGCTTTGCTCCAAAACTAACTCCCGAACATTTCAAAGCGGCCTTTACTACAGCTTTAGGCTGGGGAACTTTCGAACAAACGAAAGAAAACAACCAACTTAAGGCATCAGTAAAACTCAGCTATGGTCAGCTTCGATTAAGTACAATCTCGCTGGTTCTTGAGAACGATCGTAAACCTAATCCATTAAACGTGCGCTTGAATGGTCAGATCATTCATGCCTCATTTAGTCAAGAAGGAGAAAAAATTACGATCAAACTTGGGTCTGAGGTAAAACTTGATCAAGGTGAGAAATTAGAGATCAGCTGCTAAACATAAAATTAAAAACGATGAGAATTCATTTTCGACTTATAACTCTTGGCTTCATTTTGTTAAGTGGACTTAACACTTTTGGACAAAAAGATAAGCTTGCTGAGTTTAATGTGGTCTGGGACTCACCCAGTAAAAATTCGGCTGGCTCAATGCCAATCGGGAATGGGGATATTGGGACCAATTTATGGGTTGAAGAAAATGGAGATCTAGTCTTCTACATCAGTAAGACAGATGCGTGGGATGAAAATGATCGTCTTTGTAAAATAGGTAAAGTGCGTGTCACTTTTGATCCTGCCTTATCTGTCAACGAAAGCTATCGGCAAACTTTAGATCTCAAGAAAGGAACT
Organism: Mariniphaga sp.; assembly: GCA_037133495.1. GTDB lineage: Bacteria > Bacteroidota > Bacteroidia > Bacteroidales > Prolixibacteraceae > JAAFHB01. The sequence continues at coordinate 29,457 of JBAXOA010000024.1, forward strand.
ATTAGCATTGAGACAATCCTAAAAGGTCAACCTGCCACCATTCGTTTCTGGGTCGATGCCAATAATCCGGTCGTTCGATTCGAGGTAGAAGCAAAAAAGCCTGTTAGGTGTCAAGCCAAAGTTGAGCTATGGCGAACAGAAGAGCGACCTTTCGGAAAGGATGATGACAGTCATTCAGGAAGTGGACTTAACACATCAGATTTTAAACCGACAATTCTTGCAGACCAAGTTGTTAAATCATCTAACTCGCAGGTGACCTGGTTTCACCGAAACACCCGGTCTATTTTCAACTTGGCACTAAGCACACAGAATCTCGGATCATTAAAAGATCAGTTCGCCGATCCACTATTAAACGGCACATTTGGCGCAAATCTTAGTGGCAAAGGATTTATAAAACAAGATGATCTAACCCTTCGATCGATTCAACCGGTTAAACATCAGGCATTTTCCATTACAGTGCTCAAAACAAAATCAACAGCAGATGAGTGGCTTACTCAACTGAATCAAATTGCAAAAAAAGATACCCAAAAGAATCTTAATGCCACTAGAAAAGCTCACGAGTCATGGTGGAAAAATTTCTGGCAACGGAGCTGGATCTTTGTCGATGGAGCACCTGAAGCTCAGATAGTCACACAAGGTTATGTTCTACAGCGCTTTATGAATGCCAGTTCGGGACGTGGAGGAGCTCCAATTAAATTCAATGGTTCGATCTTTACTGTTGAGCCCAAACCAGGCGATTCGCCAACAGTGGGAAATGTCGATCCTGACTGGCGCAGGTGGGGTAGCAACTATTGGTTTCAAAATACACGTCTTGCCTATTGGCCAATGCTCGCCGCTGGTGATTTTGAGATGATGGAACCTTGGTTTAAGATGTATACCGATGCCTTGCCGCTAAGCCGTGCCCGGGTAAAAACTTATTACGGATTCGAAAATGCAGCACAATTCCCTGAAACCATGTATTTCTGGGGATTGCCAAATAACGCTGATTACGGATGGAGTAATAAAGCATCAGAACCTGCGAACAGCTACATATCAAGATATTGGAATGGCAGCCTGGAGTTAATTGCAGTAATGCTTGATAAATATGACTATACTGGAGACGAAAAATTTGTTCAGAACACCCTTCTTCCGTTAGCTGACCCACTCATTGCTTTCTTGGATAACTATTGGCAAAAACGCGATGCCAAAGGAAAAATTATTTTCGACCCTTCTCAATCGCTGGAGACCTGGCATGTTGCAGTCAACCCCTTGCCTGAGATTGCTGGATTTAAATTTCTACTTCCACGACTACTCGCCTTGCCGAAAAATCTAACCACGGAGGCTCAACGCAGTCGTTGGACAAGAATCCTTCAAGAGCTGCCACCAGTTCCGATAGCTGAAGTTAAAGGAGCTCTGAATCTCCGTCCAGCTGAAAAATTCGCGAAAGAAAGTAACTCTGAAAACACAGAACTATACGCTGTTTTCCCTTATCGTTTGTATGGCGTAGGTCAACCAGACCTTGCTATGGCACAGTCAACATTTGAAAACAGAAAAAATCATCACAACAAAGGATGGTGCCAGGATGGTATCCAGGCTGCTTGTCTAGGCTTAAGAGATGAGGCCGCAAAATTGGTTTATGGCCGTGCAGCACGCCTAAATGCAGATGCACGTTTCCCGGCAATGTGGGGCCCTAATTTCGATTGGGTGCCAGATCAGGACCATGGAAACAACATACTAACGAACCTTCAGTTTATGGTTAGTCAATCCGTCAACGACAAGATATACCTACTGCCGGCCTGGCCAAAAAACTGGAATGTTTCGTTCAAACTGCATGCCCCTAAACAAACAACCATCGAAGGAGAATACCGCGACGGGAAGCTCAGTAATTTGAAAGTCACACCTAAATCAAGGTTGAAGGATGTGGTTAATATGTTGCCGAAATAATAATGTAATAACCCGCAATATATAATTATGTTACATAATTATATATTGACCTTATGACGAATCGTGTGAGAATTTCTATTTATTGTCATTATGCCACGAAGTGGCTAAATCTTAATAACCGTGGGTGTTTAACCCACGGAAGGAAGGACAATGGAACATCAGCCACGAAGTGGTTGAACTATTTTTTTATATTTGAGTTACCTACACCAAACATCATTGAGTCAATATATTTCACTAAATCACTTTCCTGATGTCTAAATATCAAATACTTGCCATTTTATTCTTCCTGTGCAACTTTTCAGGAATTGCACAGCCTCCTGCCTTCAAAAACTGTTGGACAAGTCCGCCTGCGCATATCCCAAACGATGTTTCAGTTGATGCCCCGTTGATGGGTAACGGAGATATCACCATGAGTGTTGGATATGTCCCCAACCGACTACGGTTTTACCTGTCGAAAAACGATTTCTGGCGGTTAAAATCGCAGGCCGATAATTTATCAGGTCCCCGTATTGTTGCTTTTGTCGATATTAATCTGAATAATTTCACCAGCGACACGTTTACGGCTGAGCAGAACCTGAGCGATGGGGTCACATCCTGCAGTCTTTCGAAAAACAGGCTAAAAGTAAAAAGCTGGGTGTCAGCGACTGACAATCTGATATTTATCGAAATAGAGGCAGGTAAAAATTCAGTCGATGGTTCGGTTGATCTGACTGCTCCCTACAATCATCAGGCTAATTTAAAAACAGGGAAGGAAAAAAACAGTACATGGCTGAGCCGGAGTTTCACCGACGATGTTGATATTCCAACTGAAGTGGCCGTCGCAATGAAAATAGTAAACCAGCCAAATACCGGCTTTACAATTCTTCCCCAACAAAAGATTTTGATCACTCTGGCTGTTGAAAGCAAATTCAAAACAGAGAATCCTCTGCGAGTGGTTCTGGAGCAATGCGCGAAAACCGATGAGAAAACCATACAGGAAATTCAGAGAAAGCACAACCAATGGTGGAATGATTCTTGGAATAAATCGTCAGTTGAAATCGGGGACACAGTTCTGATGAAGGCTTATTATCAAGGGCTTTACACAATGGCATCCTGCAGCAGAGACAAAATATTTCCCCCGGGATTGTTCGGGTGGATCACCTCTGACAAGCCCGGATGGAATGGCGATTATCACTTAAATTACAATTTCGTTGCCCCGTTTTATGCCCTTTATGGCGCAAACCGGATAGAACAGGCTATTCCTCAGGATGCCCCTTTACTCGACTTTATACAGCGTGGCAAATGGTATGCCGGGCAGGTGACGAAGACAAAAGGAATACTTTATCCGGTTGGAATTGGACCAATGGGAATTGAACCGACCCGAAATTCAAACAAGGAATGGGAAAAATCCGGGAATATTGAACAAGGCGGTCTTTTCTGGCAGCAACGCTCCAATTCGGCGTATGGGTTGATAAATCTGGCACAATGCTGGTACCTTACTTATGATCAAGCATATGGCAAAAAAATTTATCCTTATGCCATAGAGGTTGTCAACTTCTGGGAAGATTACCTGAAATATGAAAACGGAAGGTATGTGATCTATCGCGATGCCATTCATGAAGGATCGGGCTGGGATAAAAATCCGATTCTCACATTGGGATTGATTCGAAATGCATTCGGACTGGCAATTGATCTAAGCCGCGAACTGAAGATTGATCAAAAGCGGCAAAAAAAATGGAAAGATATACTGAGCAAATTAAGTACCTTTCCTACTCAGCAACGGAATGGAGAGACTGTTTTTCGCTATACAGAGGAGGGAATAGACTGGTGGAAAGACAATGGTCTTGGTATTCAGCATATTTATCCAGCCAACGGTGTAACACCCGATAGCGACAAGACAGTGCTTAAAGTGGCACAAACAACTATAACCCAAATGCAAAGGTGGCAGGATTTTAATACTTCCAGCTCTTTCTATATGGCAGCTATCAGAGTACGGTATGATTATGCAATTATCTTAAATGAACTGCATAATTATGCATTGCATACTTATCCCAATGGATTTCAACTTAATAATCCCCACGGAATTGAAAATTCGTGCACCGTGACCAATGCGATTAATGAAATGCTTTGCATGAGTGTGGGAAATGTGATCCGACTGTTTCCTGTCTTTCCAAAGGACCAGGATGCAAAATTTACTAATATCCGTACTTGGGGGGCATTTTTAGTCTCGGCACAACAGAAAAACGGGGAAGTTGGGAATTTAAAAATAACGTCTGAAAAAGGACGAGACTGTACGATTGTCAATCCTTGGCCAGGGAAAAAAGTGACGCTTTTCCGGAATGGGGAAAAAGGGGAAACGAGTTCAGGTGAGAGAATCACTTTCAAAACATCACCCGGTGAAATGATAGAATGCAAAAAAAATTAAACAAAAAAATTCCGTATATGAAAACGCTAAAGGCCTTCTGCTTCGCAATTGTATTTCTTTTGGTCGCATTGGCCCAATCACTTAATGTTTTCGCTACGGAAAATATGGCAAGACTTGTGATTGTGCGAAAACCGGAAAGTAGTCCCCGGGTGAAACTTGCTGCAACAGAACTGAGACGCTACATCTATTTGAGGACAGGATCACTTTGTAAGATATCCGATACTGCACCCACTTCCTCAAGTCAGATCATTTTTAACACCGATGGTTCGCTTACGGAAGAACAATTTAACATCCGCACCAAAACGACTGGCGTGAGGAGCATTGTGACGATTACCGGTGGCAGCGACCTGGGAATATTATATGGTGCATACCGTTACATTGAAAAACTTGGTGCCCGGTTTTACCTTCACGGCGATGTGATTCCCGATAAGCGGATCACTTCCCTTCCGGAGGTGAACGAAGATGGTAAACCACTTTTTGCAACCCGGGGAATCCTCCCCTTTCACGATTTTTTTGAGGGACCCGACTGGTGGAATACCGATGATTACAAAACCTATGCCGTACAAATGGCAAAATTGAGAATGAACTTCATCGGTTTGCATAACTATCCTGAACGGCAGCAAGGATATCCGGGACCTGAACCAACAGTTTGGATAGGATTACCGGAAGACAATGACAGTAAAGGGGATGTGACTTTCAGTTATCCCGCATTCTTCGCCAATACATTACGTCCTGGATGGGGAAACATCCCCATGAAGACCAGCGATTATGTTGGCGGGGCATCTGAGTTATTCGAACACGACGCCTATGGACCAGACCCGCAGATCGGATATTGCCCCTGGCCAACGGAGCCGTCGGATTGCAATACGGTTTTTAACCGGACTGCTGCGATGTACCGCGAGGCCTTTTCCCTTGCCCGCGGATTGGGTATCAAAACATGCATTGGCACTGAAACACCCCTTACCATTCCCGAAAGTGTAAAGAAACGGCTCATTTCAAAGGGGGAAAACCCGGCTGACTCGACCGTGGTCAGTGAAATTTACCAAGGAATGTTTCAGCGCATTACAAAAGCTTTTCCTGTTGACTACTATTGGTTATGGACACCGGAGGAGTGGAATGGCGGAAATAAACCGAATCAATTTGCGACTACTGCGACAGATATACGGGCTGCACTTGGTGCGCTCACCAAGTTGGGAAATCCGCTGACACTGGCAACCTGTGGGTGGGTACTCGGTCCGCAGAACGACCGTGCGGCACTAGACAACCTATTGCCAAAAAATTCACCGATGAGTTGCATTAACCAGGGGGTGGGCCATACACCAGTAGAAAGTAGTTTCGGCAGAATTCAGGGACGGCCTAAATGGGCAATCCCCTGGTTTGAAAACGATCCCAATATGACCGGACCTCAACCCTGGGTCGGACGGATGATCTACGACGGGGCCGATGCACTCCGATACGGATGCACCGGATTGATTGGGATCCACTGGCGGACAAAAGTGATTGAAATGAATATAGCGGCACTAGCCCAAGCCGGATGGTCGATACCGGAAGGTTTTCAGCCAATCATTAAACCTGTCGGGGCAGTGAAAGGTGATGCAGTAAGTCTGAATGTACCTATCAGCGGAACTAATGAAGGTCAGGTATATCAAACTATTCGCAATAATACTGAAGGGTACCAGCTGGAAATTCCCAATGGGACTTATACCGTTACAGTGAAGCTGGTTGAACCAACATTTGATGCAGTCGGAAAACGTATTTTTGGCATCAATATACAGGGGAAAACGATTTTTGACCGCGTGGATATCTTTGAAAAAGCGGGTAAAGAACGGGCTCTTGACCTGGATGCCAATAAGGTTCGTGTTGTCGATGGTCGTTTAAATCTCCAGTTTATTCGGATCACCGATTCCCCGTGCATTGCAGGAATAACTATTAACGGAATGACTGATGCAGTCAACCAGATACCAGGACAGCCTTACACACGGAAGATTAATTGCGGAGGACCTACATGGAACGACTTTGAAGCAGATCAGGTTGCAACGGTCACCGGAATTCAGGGCGAAGAGCGCTCTCTGGGGACAAGTGCATTTTATGATGACTGGACTGAGATCAATTTTGGACCGCAAGCAGCACCGGAAATCAGCAAACTCTTTAAAAAGCTGGACGGAAAAGCATTTCCTGAAATATCGGGATGGGGTGCAGGCCCTGGTCGTGTAACTGTAAAAAATAAACCCTGGACTGAGGAGGCAAAACGGTTCACTTTCGTGGATGAAATGGAGGCAATCCGACCCGTAGTGAAGGGAGCCGGAAACCTTGAGCGGTTCGATTACTGGCTGAATACCTTCCGCTTTACACGTGCCATGGCACAGTTCGGCTGTGCGGTGGGTGAGATGAGTCAAGTCATGAAAGGGCCAAATGTAGATAAGGTTCGTGCCTTAACTGTTCGGAAGGAGCTCGCCCGGTTATGGGTTGCGATGATCCGCTTCCAGATCGCTGCAGTCGATACCCCCGGTGAGATGGGAACTATCGCAAACCTGGAACAGCAATCCAGGGGCACCGCACAACTGCTTACCAGGCGTGATTCAGCACTGACTAAACTACTTGGAACTCCCCTCCCTCCGGCATGTCAGCCATTGACAACCTATGAAGGTCCGGCACGAATTATAGTACCTACAGTTCGGACACAGATTGCTCCAAATGAAAAGCTTTCATTGAAAATAATTCTTGTAGGTGGAACCCAACCAAAGACTGCAACCCTGCACTGGCGCACCATGGGATCAGGCAGTTTCAGGAGAGTTCCACTGGAACATATCGCCAGAAGTGTTTATTCAGTATCATTGCCTGCTGAAACTAACGACTTCGAATATTATATCGAAACAGGGGGCACTAACGGAACAAAACTAATGTGGCCCGCCACCGCACCACAGCTCAACCAAACTGTGATCGTGGCAGATATTGCAAATATTCCGTCTGAATAATTATAACTTTCAGATTGACTCTAATTAATGCAATAATAAATTTCTAACTAAATTATTTTCCAGTGAAAAAAATTCTATTGTTATTTATTGTTTCTTTATTTGTAGGTTACAGTCCTGCTCAAACAACGAAGATAACAGATGCCTGGGTGGTCTTCAAAACACACCTTGATATCGGCTACACAGACCGTATAGAGATGGTACTTAAGAAGTATCGGGTGGACATGATGGATACCGCTCTTAAAGTAGTAGAGCGATCCCGTGATCTGCCACCTGAACAGCAGTTTTCTTGGACGCTCGCTGGATGGCCGTTGATGCATGTACTTGGTCCTCTGCAAGATCCCACACGCAAGACACTCATCGAGAAGGCGGTGCGAGAGGGCTCCATAACATTCCATGCACTTCCGTTTACGACGCACACAGAGACGCAGGACCTTGAAGATTTAGTGCGCGGACTAGGTTTTTCTACAAAACTCGCTCATCTGTATAACCGCCCGCTGCCCATCAGTGCGAAAATGACAGATGTTCCTAGTCACTCTTGGGTGATGCCAACATTGTTGACTCACGCGGGAGTTAAGTTTTTACAAATAGGCTGTAATGGTCTTAGTGCATACATGCGCCTACCCTCCTTATTTTGGTGGGAAGGTCCGGATGGATCGCGAATCCTTTGTAACTATACGAAAGATTACGGTTCGAATTTTAACCCTCCGAGTGACTGGGCTAGTAAGAATTATCTGGTCATGGAGATGACGGGGGATAATCATGGTCCACCCTCCTTGGCCGATGTCGAACGTCTGCGCGAGCAAGCATCAAAGGATTTGCCTGGCGTAAAGCTACACATCGGCACGCTGGACGATTTCGCCAAGGCGTTGATCGCAGAGAATCCTGAATTGCCGATTGTACGCGGAGATATGCCAGACACATGGATTCACGGCTGGCTCTCAATGCCGCTTGAGGCAAAAGCCGCAAGACAATTCCGCGCCCTTGAACCGGCACTCGACGTGCTTGACACGCAACTCCGGGCTTGGGGAGTAACTCCCACGCCACTGGCGCAAGCTCTCGCCGAGGCTTATGAGCAGAGCGCTCTCTTTAGCGAGCACACGTTTGGTCCGTCGGGTCCTAAGGGAGGTCCATGGGAAACTGGCATTGCGAAACGATATATCTATGGAGATGAGTGGAAAGCAGCTTACGCAAGAGGAGCCTATAAAAAATACGAAGCAGCCTTCGACGACAAACGCGCTTTTGCTTACAAGGCTCAGAAAATAATTAACCATGAACTTTCAGAGCGGCTCGATTTGCTCGCCAAATCCATCAAGGCAGACGGCAAAAACGTGTTGGTATACAACGCCTTACCTTGGAAGCGCTCTGGCGTTGTGGAAGTCCCTGGTGAGCCCGGTAAGTTCATATTCGCGAAGCGGGTTCCCCCAAACGGCTATCGGATTTATCCGATAGATTCACCTAATGTAAAAGTCCAACCCGAACAACTGGCTTCAAACAACCTCGAAAACACCTTCTATAAAGTAACTTTGGACCTCACTCGCGGTGGTATTACCTCGTTGATCGACAAAAAAACCGGACGCGAGCTTGTGGACAAGTCAAGCCCCTATTTGCTGGGTCAGTTCCTCCATGAACGATTTGACAAACAGAAGATGCTTGATTTCCAGGATGCCTATTGCCGTAAAGGACTGAATTTTAACTATTTTTGGTGGAAAGGCAATCTGCCAAAGGAGACACACTACGCCAAACTGACTCCAAAAACATGGAGTATTTCCATCAAAAACACGCTTGTAGCCGATATAGCAACACTGACTGCTACCAACACGCTCGGACTTGCCAAAGGCATTGAGATCATCTTCACGCTATATCGCCACCAGCCCATTGTTGATGTCGAGTGGCGCGTAACCGATAAAACCGCAGATCCGATTCCTGAGGGCGGCTGGCTCTGTTTTCCATTCGCTGTTGCCCAACCGAAATTTCTGTTGGGCCGCCTCGGAGGCCCGATAGACCCGACAAAGGACATCATCGCAGGTGCCAACCGATATTACTTCTGTCTCAATACCGGCCTCACCATCACCGGACAGGATGGTACAGGTATCGGACTTTACCCGATGGACTCTCCTTGTGTGAGCCTCGATGAGCCGGGTTTGTGGAAATTCTCCCTCGACTTCATTCCAAAGAAACCAACAGTTTTCGTCAATCTCTACAACAATGAGTGGAACACGAACTTCCCCGAATGGCAGAGCGGTTCGTGGTCTAGTCGTGTGCGCCTGTGGTTGAATGGAAAGAGTGCAAGCCTCGCCCAGTCCCTTATCGTCCCATCATGGGAAGCGCGACTTCCACTGCTTGCTGCTTCTGTTGATGGAAATGAAGGTAATCTGCCACAAAAGAAAACCGGATTGAGTGTCTCACTCCCTGGAGTGTTGATCACCGCGTTTGGGCAGAATCCCGACGGTGAAGGAACGCTGCTCCGCTTGTGGGAACAATCGGGCCAGTCCGGCGAATGCAACGTGCAATTGCCGATGGGCATGAACATCCGAACCGTTCAGCCGGTAAACTTACGAGGCGAAAAGCAAGGTAATACAATTGAGGTGAAAAGAGGTACATTTAAGGTGAATCTAAAAAAGTATGCTCCGTCATCTTATTTATTAAATTATTGAAAAATTAAACTTATATCCACAAATAAAATATAAGCGAGTCAGGTCAAAAGAAATCAAGTAAGGTTTTTAGCTCAATATATCATGAAAAAATTAATTACAACATTGCTGCTGATGACAGGCATTTATGCTAACGCAGCAAACGAAAAGGTTACCATTATCACTCCAACTGATTATCAGGTTGTTCAGCGCCACACTCAAAAGGAAGGGTTACTTCGTGTACAAGGTAAGACTACCTTTATTGCGGAGCAATGGCAGTACCGTCTGATCGATAAATCTCTGGCAGGCGAGGTAGATCCAGGCTGGCACGATTTCCCATCCCCTGTAAAGGAAGGAACCTTTGATTTTACCTTCAAGGCGCCTGCGGGTGGATGGTTCAGGCTTGATGTCCAAGGCATAAATAAAGCTAAAACTTCGGTAGAAACCAGCGTTCCTCATGTAGGAATTGGAGAAGTTTTTATCATCGCAGGCCAGTCGAATGCAGGGAACTATGGTTCTGAAAAACAGATGTCTAAAACCGGAAATGTAAGTTCCTTTAGCGGTAAAGAGTGGCATCCGGCTAACGATCCCCAGCAGGGTTCAGAAGGTGAAAATGGAAGCTTTATCCCTTCGTTTGGAGATGCCATGAATGAACAGTTTCATGTACCAATCGGTATCGCAGCGATTGCAGCAGGTGGGACGAGTGTCAGGCAATGGCTACCCAAAGGTTCGCGCGTCAGTCAGCAACCAACCACCGGCGGGATGACCTCGCTAGGCACAGGAGAATGGGAAAGCACCGGCAACCTTTTCGACCGGCTTGCAACTCGTGTTGATTACTTTGGAAGGCATGGATTTCGTGCAGTACTGTGGCATCAGGGTGAGAGTGATGCCGGTCAGGCACGCTCAGGATATCCGGCAGAACGGCAGATCACCGGTGCACAATATACAGAGTTTATGCGCAAACTGATACATGCATCAAGGGCCCTGGCTGCCTGGCCTGTCACCTGGTTCACAGCGCAAACAACCTATCACAGCGAAAAGGATGCTTCAGATGACGAATTCCGTACGGCGATGAAGGGATTGTGGGAAAAAGGATTTTCTTTGGAAGGTCCTGACACAGACCAACTCCGGGCAGAATATCGTGACGGTGTTCACTTCAACAGTAAAGGACTGCAAAAACACGGACAAATGTGGGCAGAAAAGGTCGGCGTATGGCTTGATAAACAAGTTAATGCAGAAAACACTTCTGCATTAACTTCAAACCCAACTGTTGACCGCGCCGTGAATCCGCGGCCAGCATCGCCGGAACAGATGCAGTGGTGGCGCGATGCCAAGTTTGGCCTGTTTATTCATTGGGGACCCTCTTCCATCAGTGGCGCCGAGATCAGCTGGGGACGTAAAGACCGCATCGAAGGAGGAGAACTCTACCAAAAAATACCCGGTGTTGAATACGACAATCTCTACAAACAATTTAATCCGGTAAAATTCAATGCAGACCAGTGGATGAAAATGGCTAAAGAGGCAGGATTTCGCTATGTGGTATTTATCTGCAAGCACCACGATGGATTCGCTATGTGGCCAACCAGCCAGATTCGTTGGAACGATTCCATCCATCCCAAACATTACAGCATCGCCGACACTCCTTTTCGGCGCGACCTCTGTCAGGAAATCTACGACGCTGCAAGAAAATACGGACTGAGACTTGGCTGGTATTACTCAACCCGCGACTGGACACATCCCGATTACCTGAAAGGTGACAACCATATCTATAACGAATATTATGAAGCCCAAGTTCAGGAACTTCTTACCCATTATGGGAAAGTAGATATGATGTGGTACGACCACACTTTCGGTGACTGGGACCAATTTACCATCGAACGATTATTTAAAAAGATGTATCAGGCACAACCCGATCTTTTGGTTAATAACCGCTCTGCCCGCGGAATAAAGAATATTCCCGATGGAGCGATGAAACTTATGACCGAGGCCGATTACGATACACCGGAACAGCAGATTGGCCATTTTCAGACCAACCGCGCATGGGAATCATGCGTGACCATGACCAAACCCCGCCATGATACCGGCGGCTGGTCGTACCGTCCGGGCGAACCGACCAGAACGTATGAAGAATGCATTAAAATGCTCATTAGCACTGTAACCGGCGATGGGAATCTGCTGCTCAATGTTGGTCCGATGCCTACTGGCGAAATCCTCCCCGAACAAGTAGAGGTACTTCAGAAAATGGGAATCTGGCTCAAAAAGTACGGGAAAAGCATTTACGGCACACGTGGCGGCCCATTTGTCAACGGGAAGTGGGGTGGCAGTACTCAAAAAGGAGACAAAATCTGGCTGCATATATTAGAGTGGACAGGTGATTCGCTGAAGCTCCCGGCCCTTGAACCTAAAATCCTCTCGGCAAAGACACTCAACGGAGCAAAACCCGTAGTGGTTCAGAGCAATACAGGTACAACAATCACTCTTCCAAGGGCACATCAAGATAAAATTGATACTATTATTGAACTGACACTCTCAGCAAAGAGCCTTTAATAAAATAAGAAATTAAGGAAAAAACACCGGAAACATGAAAATGAAGGGAATTATTGGAGGTTCAATAACCGCAGCTTATGAGACCATAAGACCCTTAGGGTAGGGAAACGGCATCGTTGAACATAGCCTGGCATGCGGTCTTGCAAAGAGGATTTTGAAGCATATTTTTGATATTTTTGTCCGACATTTTTTAGAATCATTTATGAGATTGTTGATAATCCTCTTACCCTTTTTGTTGCTGAGCTCAGGAAGGACTTTAGATTCATTCAGAGATAAACAGCTGAATTTTAAGCGGGTACGAGAAGCCTATTCCAACAAAGAGAAGTTTGTCGCCAAAACACTTACCAAACATTCAATCTCACGCGATAGCCTGAGGATCTACCTTCTTGCCTTTAAAACCGAAAAGAAAATTGAGCTCTGGGCAAAAAACAGGTCTGATTCTGTTTTTTGCCTGATCAAGGAATTTCCCATCTGCGATTTTTCCGGCACTATTGGGCCGAAGAGGCGTTACCGCGATCTTCAAGTTCCTGAAGGATTTTACCATATCTCGAAACTCAATCCATATAGCAAATACTATCTCTCAATGGAGATCAACTATCCCAATGCATCCGACAGCATAAGGGGAGTTCGCGGACATTTGGGGAATCAGATATACATTCATGGCTCGTGTATCTCATCAGGATGTCTGGCAATTACAGACGATAAGATCAAGGAATTATTCGTTTATTGTGTTGAGGCCTTCAATAGCGGCCAGAAAGAGATTGGATTCACTATATTCCCGGCTAAGCTGACCGATACTAATTATTCAGACTTAAAATCGGAGTACCGGAAGGACAAGGATAAAATAAGCTTATGGGCTGATCTCAAAAAAAATTATGACCTGTTTTACCAGACCAGGGTGCAACCAACCGTGAAGTTCCTTCCTGATGGAACCCATGAAGTGAAGTGATTCTTGCCATAAAGGACGAACTATCCAGGGCATAATAAAACAGCGCTATTTTTGGTTGTCACTTTTTAGCATTTGCCAAATAAAATTTAGCATTTGATAAAATTCAAGATAAAATTCACCATTGGCTGAATACTTTTAAGGATCTCGTGTGTCATAAGGGAAACTAGATTTAACTTATGAGTATTTGGACCAAGCAAATTCCTGGATGTGCGTTACTGGCATCCTTACTGATTTTTTTTATACCTGCCGGGGCAAAAAACCAGTTACCGAAGAACATACCAGCAAAAAAGGTACAAGTTTCGAAAAAAACCAACTCCGGGAGGGTTCCAGATGGTTCGTCCATGATAACCATGGACTATGCCGCCTATCTTGCACCGGTTGATCTGGATTTCACAAAGCCAACCCTTCCGATTGAAGGTATCCCATTAGGAAATGGAAAGATGGGATCTTTGGCGTGGATCGATCAATCAGGCTCATCAATTCACCTCAACGTTGGCAGAAACGATGTATTCTACAGAGGTAGTGCGACTACAACCTGGACTGAAAAGAGTCATCTTGACGGCAACTCAAAGGTTGGACATGTCATCATCAATTTTGCAGAGAAACCTTTTGCCACTAAAGCAAATCAACATTTAGACACATACAATGGCTATGAGCGAATTCAAGGTCAAGATGTTAGCGCCAAGATTATGGCCTGGGAAGACAAAGATGTTTTTGCAATTGAAATCACTGATAATCGTCTCAATCCAAAGCCAATCGAGATTTCGTTAAATAAAGTACGACCAGATACCACCCAAAATCTGTATTCTTTTCGATCGGTTTTTTCCAGTCAAAATAACCAAATCCTGCTTTATCAAGTCGCAAGTGAGAAATGCAATACCGGCATTACTGAAAATGATTTTTATAATTCAACAGCGTGCGTTTTGAGCGTACAGGGGAGAAAGATAATTCAAAAAGATAATAAGTTAATTACGGAAGCTGGAAAAGGCAAATTCACGGTATACATTGGATGCGCTGCTGCCATGACTTCAACTACTGATGTAAAAAGTAGTGCGACCTCGCAAGTCGATGCAGCCATGAAAGCTCGTTTCGAGACAATCCTCTCAACGAACCAAGAAAAATGGCATCAGTTTTGGCAAAAATCATTTATTTACCTGCCTCAGACCCACAACCAAACTTTTGATAAGAGCTTAGATCAACATTGGCTTTACTATCTTTATTGCATGAATACTTGTGAGCGAGGCGATTATCCCATCAACGCAAACGGAGGAATTTTCAATGTCCAGGATGGTTATCAGATGTGGGGATCGATGTATTGGTGGTTTAATAGTTCACGACAAACACTAACCCCTGTTTTTGAACAAGCCAACCACCCCGAATTAGCAGATCCATATTTTAAAATGCTCTCAGGACAGTTCACTAAAATCAACAAATCAGCTATTCAACAATGGGGCACGGGTAAAGATGCAGTGTATATCCAAGAGACTTTCCCGTTCGACGGACCTGAAATTCTACCTGATACCATAGCCAATGATTTGCTAAACACCTTGGTTTACAAGAAAGAGCAGACTGAAAGACTTAAAAAATTTGACGATGCCCGCAGCGGCTGGGAGTCCCGATGGAGTATGGCACACCGCATAAGTGGCTATCACAGCCATCTGCTTTACAATACAGCAGAGGCTGCACAGTGGTATTGGGAACGTTACGAATACACCAAAGATCTAAATTGGTTGCGCGAGAAGGCCTACCCCATGTTAAAAGGGCCAGCTGAATTGTATCGTACTCATCCACTGACAAAAAAAGAGGCAGATGGGAAATATCACACCAATAACCTTGGGTGGGCAGAGACTTTCTGGGGTGGTATTCGCGATGGCATTAATGATTTAGCCTCAATTCGTGGAATTTTCCCTGTGGCCATAAAAGCAGCAAAAATGCTGAATAAAGATCCAGAACTTATTCTTTTATGGCAGGAGATGTTAGATAACCTCGCTCCTTATCCTGATCGCACAACTGTTTATGCTGTTGGGGTGCTTCCAAGGGCTGAAGAAAATGTTTATGCACTTGGTTCTCGGCCAGATACAAAAGGGAAAGGGCCTGTTGGATCAGATCACGACCCACGAATGATGATGGTGAATATTTATGACATGGTGAACACCGAAACAAAAGCCCTTAATCCTGAACAGTGGCAGATCGCTATGAATACCCTTGAAGGACTAAAAGTTGCCAATCGATTTGCTACCAATACCTACGATGGAGAGATACTTAGCAGATTTTATGGAGAGATGGCCAGGATGGGAAGTGTCGAATGGGTTAAGAAATGCCAGTCTGCCTACCTGAATTACTGGAGCCTAAATCTCAATCGATTTCCAAATCATATGCGCCGTTACGATGCCAATGAGCAATCGTTAGTAGTAGACTGGCAGCCGGAGGGGACACTTACTGAAGGCTTATCCGCCTCCTTGCTTCAATCAGGTGCGACCTCACCGGGAGGAGTGCCTATACTCCGTGTTTTCCCTACTTGGCCCAAGGAACAAGATGCAAGTTTTAGCCTTAGAGCAAAAGGAGGTTTTATCGCAAGCTCCAGCATGAAAAATGAAAATGTAAATTTTATTGAAGTCAATTCTACCTTAGGCGGATCGTGCACGATTCGGAATTATTGGGGTATCGAAGCCGTTGACCTTTATCGAAATCAGAAAAAAAGCGAAACCCTAACCAGTGATTTATTGACATTTCAGACTAGTAAAGGTGAAAATATTGTCCTGGTTCGAAAGGGCATCAACCCCGAGAATGTCAAAGTAAACCTCAAGCCAGCCTCCGAAAAAGTCGTAAATCTTGTTCCATCAACACCAGGAAAATCACCCAATTATTGGTGTTCATGGTCGGCACAAAGTTATATGTATGGACAAGGCACTAGAAAGATCGATTCAATTCTTTATAAAGTTGAATCGGTGCCCAAATTCTCTTCCCTTTATTT
>JBAXOA010000025.1:0-45585 GCA_037133495.1 Mariniphaga sp.
CTAAAAATAGCGATAAATATCTATATATCAAAATATTAAATTATAGAACCTCCCTGAATAAAACCGCCCTGTCATCGCAACAACCATATTTTCAATTCTGGAAGGCTTGGATAAAGCGACTTTGACAACTCCACTGGTTACCGAAACAATCGATTCCATTCGGAACCGGCAAGTATCATTGCCGGGGAAAATCCATTCATCGGGTTTTTTAAAATAATCACGGGCAAACAGATTTGATGGTTTATCCACTTTAGGAAATGGAGTCAGCAATCCTTTTTGTACCCCAGTGGTATCCATCCAAAAAGCGTAATCAAAATATGGATAAATAGTCGGATTCAACAAACTTTCAGTTAAGATATCAGCTCTGTCGTGTAGCAATTTAGCTGAATTACTGCCTTTGCAACTAATTTTATCATAAAAATCGAGCTGATGCCATGAATTCTTTATTTCATTCATCAGGGAATCATTTATCTCCTTTGCCAGATTTTTTAGTCTTGTTTCATTTTGGTCTCTATACCAAAATGCGTTGGATACAAAGAAAATAAACAGTATGATAAAGCTTGTACCAAAGAACAGTGATACTGCAGAATTGATTAGGGTACCCGATGTGACCTGCTCTGTCGCCGACATCACCTTGAGTTTTATAAAAGGTAATCCCAGAATTATAAGAGAAAGAACCATAAATATAAGTATGACAACCCATGGAGCCACTACTTTTTTCGACTGATCAAGTAATTCGGTTTTGACAAGGCCGCACATATACCAGGTTTTTTTGTCGACTTGCATCTGACATACAAACAGTTTATACTGATTATTGGATATGGAAATATCATGAGTTGTGACACCCCGGATCGTCACCTGCCCTTTTTTCGATTGATTTGCAAGATCAAAAGACTCAGAAAAATTGACTTTTCCGAAAATGCTTTCCTCACTTTTTGCCTGGACGGTGAGTTCGTTAAAAGCCAGGGTAGGCTTGCCGGGAAGTGTTGAATAGATGATGTTGTCATCAACAATCAGAATATAATCATTGAAAACATTTCGCTGCAAGAAATCCGACATCAGCACATCATATCTGGTCTTGAATTGTATTTTATTCTTTGTATATTTCTTGTATTTTTCTCCCAACACAAGTCGAAAATACAAGAAGTCAGACATTGCTTCAGGATTTACATTTATTATAGAATCGGCTGGTACTTCACCTTTTTCAGCTAATCCGGAGCTGGCATAATCAAGGTTAAAATTATAATATTGAATATCTTTTCGCACTTTCAGCATAGCCAAAAAATTTTCCTCCGGCGAATCATTCTCTTTTGACAAATCAAGCAGGTAACCAATATATTCGGATGCATTTGTACCCATTGATTTGACTTTAACCTGCAGATTGTGGCTCATCTGTTCAAGAATCCTGGACTTTGTTGTAATGATATGTTCTTCTTTGTTTTTTGTGTATACTTCAATATAAAGATAATAGCCAACAGCAAAGATGATTAATGTAGTAATAATGATATACAAATTCCGGTTTAATTGTTTTTGTTTCATTGGGGGAATTATAAAATTCGGTTAATTTCAGAGCTTAAGCCAGGCAATTATAGGATAATAAATATCCAAAAATAAAGATACTTCACCGGAGAGGCTATATCAAGCGAATTGCTATTTTTTTTTATCCAAATAGTAAAAATTTCATTCACGTGAAATATTTCGTTTTTTAATACCTTAAGCTAAAAATCATTATTAAATTCTCAACAAAAAGGAAGGAAAAAAATAATTTAAAGACTTAACAATATGATGATTTGAAAATAATCAAATATGTATTTTTGTCAATTAAAACAAATCTATTTAATTGACAATTAATACATTATGTTATGAATCCAAAAGATTTTGTTTCCAGTTATTTACCTTTTGCGAAGGAAACTGAAGAGAAAACCGGCATTTCGGCAATTGCTATTCTTGCACAGGCCGCATTGGAGAGCGGTTGGGGAAACGCGGCACCGGGTAATATGTTTTTCGGAGTAAAAGATACTGATGGTATAAACGGGAATGAGCAACTATTAACCACTACCGAGTATAGCCAGAGGAGTGATTTGAAATTTCCTGAGATTATTTCAGTCACTCCGGTGGTAAAGAATGGTCAGAAATATTTTAAATATATTGTCAAAGACTACTTTCGGCAATATGAAACCCCGGAACAGGCATTTACTGACCATGCAACCTTTTTCTTAAATAATCCGCGATATGAATCAGCATTGACAGTCAAGTCAGATCCGTATCAATTTATTGATGCGATTGCGATCGCAGGTTATGCCACTGCCCCTGATTATGCAACGCTTTTAAAATCGGTGGCAAAATCGGTTGAAAATGCATTGGCATGATCGATTTTAAACCTTGATGGTCAGTTCCAATCATATAAATAAACTGTTGAAAGGAACCATATCCGGAAGTGAATTACTCATGCATTTCAGACATTAAATCTGAAATGCATGATATCGCTATCCTGGACGAGATAATCCTTGCCTTCAATGTAGATCTTGCCAACTTCGCGACAGGCGGATTCTGATCCAAGTTTTACGTAATCGGTATGTTTAATCACTTCAGCACGGATAAAACCTTTCTCAAAATCGGTGTGGATAATGCCCGCAGCTTTGGGGGCTTTAATGCCTTTTACAAAAGTCCAGGCACGGCTCTCATCGGCTCCTGTAGTGAAATAGGTCTGGAGGTTAAGCAATTTGTATGCCGAATGAATTAGCTTGTTGACTCCAGGTTCGTCGAGTCCAAGATCTTCAAGAAACATTTGTTTTTCTTCGTAAGTCTCTAAACCTGCAATATCTGCCTCTGTTGCTGCAGCGATAATCAGAATTTCAGCCTTTTCGTCTGCAATAGCTTCCTGGAGCTGTTGCGTGAATTTATTCCCCTTTGAAGCCGATGATTCGTCAACATTGCACACATACAACACCGGTTTTTTTGTAAGGAGGAAAAAATCATGAATTAAAGCTTCCTCATCTTCATGAAGTTCAACGGTACGTGCGCTCTTTCCGGTAAGCAAGACCGCCTTAATTCGTTCGGCAATAGCCACAGTTCGTTGAGCGATTTTGTCGTTGCCAACTTTTGCCTGTTTTTGCAATTTAGCAATCCTGCTCTCAACAGTTTCAAGATCTTTTAACTGCAATTCAATATCTACGACTTCCTTATCCCGAACTGGATTGACTGAACCATCAACATGAATAATATTATCGTTCTCGAAACAGCGAATAACATGAATAATGGCATCTACTTCACGAATATTGGCCAAAAACTGATTTCCAAGTCCTTCACCTTTGCTAGCACCTTTTACCAATCCAGCAATATCTACAATTTCAACCGTGGTAGGAATAACTCGTTTTGGATGATCGATTTCTGCCAATTTGATTAATCTCTTATCCGGGACGGTAATTACACCAACATTAGGTTCGATCGTACAAAAAGGGAAATTTGCTGCCTGAGCCTTTGCATTAGACAAGCAATTAAAAAGGGTCGATTTTCCCACATTAGGAAGTCCGACTATTCCACACTGTAAAGCCATTATAAAAACTATTTATTTAAGTGTGCAAAATTACTAATTTAGCCGAATAATTTCTTTATAATTGCAACCCTATCTGCTTCTATTTATATGTAACTATTAATAAATTAAACTTCTATGAAACTATTATACACCTTAATACTGGTTTTGAACATCATAACCATTCAAGCGATTGCTCAGGACCGGATTATAAAGACGACAAAAGACACTATCAATTGCAAAATCAAAGAGATCGGCGATGATGAGATTAAATATACACAAAATGAGTATAAGGGTGATGTCATTTTCGGTATTGACAAGAATAAAGTCAGCCGGATTATTTTCAGCGATGGTAAAGAGCTGACTTTTAAAGATTCGATGTACGATCCGGCAAAATATGATAAGCAGCTTAAAAATGCATTAAAAGTTGGGTTTTTATCTCCCCTTTTTGGTGCTACCAGTTTTACTTTTGAACATAGTATTAAACCGGGTAGCAGTATAGAAGCAACATTGGGAATTATTGGACTTGGAACTAATTTTACGGGCAATTCACCAGGGGGAGTATATTTGAAATTTGGCTATAAATTCATTAAAAGCCCTGACTTTTATCTGAAGGGAATGCAATATTCGCATATTTTAAAAGGAGCATACATCCGACCGGAGGTATCATTCTCGACTTATAGTGCCAAATCAGATTTGATGTACGATTATGCTGGCAACCTGATTTCAGGTGGGAATAAAACTGATACAAATACCATGTTTGCGATTATGCTGAACTTTGGCAAACAATGGGTATTTCAAGACCGGTTTTTGATCGACTGGTTTACAGGTGTCGGTTATGGATTTGGAACCGCGAATATCGATAATCCTTTTCATTACGCATTTTTGGGAGGAAGTTCTGGTTCCGCATTTGCAATAACATCAGGATTAAGAATCGGAATTCTCTTTTAGTAACTTAAACCTTTTACAGGAAATAAAGTCTGAAAAGAGTACAACCTATAATTGTAGTCAGCGATAATGGATTTGAACGAGAAGGAGCTTATTGCCAATCTTAAATCCGATGGAAACAGAGAAGTTGCTTTTCAGCAACTGGTGAGAACTTACCAGGAGAGGCTTTATTGGCATATCCGAAAAATCGTTATGAATCACGATGATACCGATGATATTTTGCAAAATGTATATTTGAAGGTTTGGAAAAATATCGATGGTTTCAGAGAAGATTCCTCACTTTTCACCTGGCTCTTCCGTATTGCAACCAATGAATCGTTGAGCCATTTGCAAAAGAAGCGACGACACTCAGTGTTTTCAATGAATGAGATTAGTGATTATCTTACAGAATCACTGGAAGCAGATGTTTATTTTGAAGGGGATGAAATTCAGAAAAAACTTCAGTTAGCAATAATTCAACTACCTGAAAAACAACGAATTGTATTCAATATGAAATATTTTGACGAGATGAAATATGAAGAGATGTCGGAGGTGCTCCATACCTCTGTCGGAGCCTTAAAAGCCTCATTTCATTTCGCAGTAAAAAAGGTTGAAGAATATTTAAAAGAAGATCGTAAATAATCATTAAACCATTTACGATCAAATTTGTCAAACAGGTACAAAATGAAAGAAACAGACGAAAATATTGAAAATTTGTTCGGTGACATCAAGAAAACTGAACCATTTCGGGTTCCTGAGGGATACTTCGAAACGTTTCCTGAGCGACTTAAAATAAGGATTGAGAAAGAGGAATATTTGTCCGGTAAAAGATCATTATTATATTACCTCAAGCCGGCATTGTCGGTCGCCGCGAGTATTGCCTTGGTCATGTTGCTGGTGTATGTTCCATTCAAAAAATTCGTTCCTTCAGACAAGGGATTTATAGTTCAAAAACAAAATTCATTAACAAATATTGATTCTTCCGGCACTATTCCAATAGCATTTATTTCCTATTTTTCGGAAGGGCAATTTTTAGCCGCGTTTTCTGATATGAGTGCTCTCGAATCAGAAAAGATATCTTCGGACAAACTAGCCGATTATATTGCAGCTAATTACAATGATTTTGACATTATTGCAAACAATTAATGCGAAAATATGAAGACAAGTATATTAATGATCGTAATGCTGCTGATTTCATTTGCTGGAATTGCTCAGAGGCAATTCGATCCGCAAACTCTTGAGCTAATCAAAACCAAGAAAATTGCATTTTTAACTGAAAATATTGGATTAACATCTCAGGAGGCACAGAAATTCTGGCCGGTTTACAATGAGCTCGAGAAAGAGCGGTTTAAGCTAATGGATAAAAAAAGGGAGCTTGAGCAACAGAGTGATACTCCGAAACCAGGAATGAGCGAGGCTGACTATCGTAAATTAGCAATTGAAATTGCCGCAACACATGGCAAAGAAGGAAAATTAATTGAAGAGTACAATATTAAAATCCTAAACGTTCTCTCGGCTGAAAAAGTCGTAAAGCTTTACCGTGCAGAAGCAAAATTCAGGGCTTATTTAATGCATGAATTTCGTAAAGGACAAGAAGATAAAAAAGAGAGCGAAAGTAAATAGTTGGTTAAGTAAATATAGTTTTGGTAAAGAGGTTGTCATAGAAAACGCAAGTTTCAAGACAGCCTCTTTTATTTATTCCCCTTGGTCAGAGCAAGTTTTCTGGATCACATGAAAAAGTTGAGGGGAACAAATTCCTAAGCTGTATTTTAAAGAATTATTTTATTGAAAAACCTTATTTTTTTCAATAAACCTTAGTAGCTTTGATGTGAACAATATCTAGCTCAACCCTATTTACCTTATTGATATGAAGATAGAGATTAATAATTTGAACACCATTAATTACTGTAAAGGCAGAGGATTATTTCATGATTTATAAAGAATGCGATAACAAAATAGCCTCCAGTTCCCCAATTTTGACAAGCTGCTGATTGCCGGTTTCCATATTCTTTAACGTAATCATTTCAGCTTCTATTTCTGAATCGCCTGCCATGGCAACAAATTTCACCCCTTTACGATTGGCATAATTCATTTGTTTTTTCATTTTATCACCATCCGGATAAATCTCACTGCTAATACCTGCAGCTCTCAATCTGGTCAAAACCGGCAGACAGTAACGCACTTCTTTTTCTCCGAAATTTACAAACATCACTTGAGTAGCTGCAATGGCCTCTTTCGGAAATAAGTCAAGTTGCAACATTACATCATAAATTCTGTCGGCACCAAAAGAGATTCCAACTCCTGAAACTCCTGGAAGTCCAAATATTCCGGTAAGGTCGTCATATCTCCCGCCGCCGGTGATGGAACCGATCTCAGCATCTTTCGATTTCACTTCAAAAATTGCTCCGGTATAATAGTTCAAACCTCGCGCAAGTGTCAAATCCAGTTCTACATCAACCCTGAGAGAAGTTGTAGCCAGGTAATTAAAAATCGTGCGCATCTCATCAATACCCTTTGCACCTATCTCTGATCCCCCAATTACCTGCTCAATCTGGTTTAATTTATCTTCATTGCTCCCGTTTAATTGCAAAATCGGCTGTAGTTTAACAATTGCCTTCTCACTCACACCTTTCTGAGCCAACTCCAGATTAACTTTCTCAATTCCAATTTTATCCAATTTATCGATTGCAACAGTAATATCTATTATCCTGTCGGCTTCACCAATAGTTACTGCAATTCCAGCCAGAATTTTCCGGTTATTAATTTTTATTACAACATTTATCCCAAGATTACTGAAAATTTGGTCAACGATCTGGATTAGTTCCAACTCATTCAGTAAGGAATCGGATCCAATTATGTCAACGTCGCACTGGTAAAATTCGCGGTAACGCCCTTTTTGAGGCCGGTCTGCCCGCCATACCGGCTGGATCTGGAACCGACGAAAAGGGAAGGTAATATCATTTTGATTTTGAACTACGTACCTGGCAAAAGGAACCGTAAGGTCATAACGCAGCCCTTTTTCTGATATTCTGGTCGTAAGTTTTGAGCTGTTGGGTTCCGCTAATTCAGACTGATTTACAGCAGCCATGTAGTCACCGGAATTTAATATTTTGAACAACAGCTTATCACCCTCTTCACCATACTTCCCCATCAACGTAGATAAATTCTCCATAGCAGGCGTCTCAATCTGCTGGAAACCATATAATTTGAACACATTCTTCACTGTATCAAAAATATAATTTCTTCTGGCCATCTCATTTGGAGAGAAATCGCGGGTTCCTTTAGGTATGGAGGGTTTCTGAGCCATGCTATTGCTAATAAATTTAAGTTGCAAAGTTAGGGATTATTCCCAAAAAAAAGGGTGCCCAAATGGACACCCTCCTGCGGAAATGATAATTTCCGTATTAATTAAAAACATAGCGAAGACCTAACTGAATTCCATAGGTTCCTGCTACTGAATTAGGATCCTGGAAAGAAGTCTTAACGTATGCACCGTTAATCTGAGTCATATGAACCATTAGCTTGCCAGTGGCTGCATCTTTACCATCAACGATTAATGGAGACGAAGTTATTACACTCTTGTTTAAACCCCAGCTTGAATCCAGTAAATTCGCAAAATTGATCACATCAACACTAAATTGAAGTTTGTTTTTCGTATTGCCGATTTTCATTTTGAAATCCTGCAAAAGTCTGACATCAATTCTGGCATTCCATGGTGCATAGGCGGCGTTACGCTGTGCATATTGACCGGAATGCTTGGATAAATAAGGATCCTGTGCTGCAAATGCCCAGTAAGCATCTCCATCAGCAGGAGTTTTCCATAATAAATCGCTGTGTTTTGAAGGAATAAACATCTGTTCGTGTGTTGAGGTTCCATCCTTATTCATGTCGCCGTTATACAAATAAGTATAGGCATTTCCTTGATAACCTGCATAAAATACAGAAATAGTTGTCGCGTAATATTTGCCATACTCAATAGCATAATTCAAAGTAGCGACTACACGGTGAGGTGTATTATTTAAGGAATTTCCGACTTCAGGATCGTTTGAAGAGTTCAGGATCTGACGATACTGCCATGCAGAGAAAGGGTCAGATCCGTTTTTACCGGTTACCTCACGTCCCATATTGCGTGAATAACCTACCATACCGCTAAATCCGGCTACTTTTGGAAGGTCTAGCTGAGCAGAAAGGGTATAGCCATCCCCGATTTTGGTATTACGCATAATCACAACATTCTGAAATGTCGGATTAATGTATTTAGTGGCGTTGGTAGTATTTGAATAGTAAGGACGTGTTCCTGATCCTTCAATAATGACAGACGCTGCCGGAGCAAGGTTGATATTATCGAAGAAAATCGCATTCATGTCTTTGGTATAGATACCTTCTAAAGTCAACATCATGTTCATTGGCAGCTTAAAGTCAACACCTGCGCTGGTTCTCCAGACTTGTGGAAGCTTAAAATCTTTGGCAATGGCTGCAATCTTTCCTCCAATAACATTTGTCTGTGGAAAAATATCGGCGATTGCAGTATTGCTCAGCAACGTTTTAGCATCGGCAGCAAAAGGAATACGAGCCAACTGCGCTTTACTTGCGGCGCCACCAGCCTGATTAACAACTAATTGATATTGCAACATCCCGCTGTTGGTTGGCTGATTTGTAAACCACACGAATGGAATACGACCGGTAAAGATACCAGTTCCACCACGTACTTTGACTGATTTATCTCCTTTTACATCCCAGGTAAAGCCTAAACGCGGTGACCATAATACCCTGGCTTTTGGCCATGATGCCAGATCAACAGTCTCACCATTTCTAAATGTCTGACCCTTCAGCCCTGGATTATCAACTGCTCCATCCAAATACATCGGAAGGTCAATACGTAAACCGGCAGTCACTTTTAAATTGTCTTTAGCATTCCATTCATCCTGTCCGTAGGCGGAAAATTGTCCAAAAGAGAGCTCAGCCACAGGATTAGTGTGTCCATTAATACCATAAGTATAAGCAAAACTGATTGGATCGTAAGTATCACTGTATGCTTGTCCCACACCAACACCGTTGGCATAATTTTGGAAAGAGGCCAAATCTTTAAACCTGTAGTAGCCACTTCCCTGACGAAGGTAGCTGTTTGCAAAATACTGGTGCTCGTACGAAACACCTGCGGTGAAGGTATGTTTATTCCACATATAGGTCGCATTGTCAGTAAGAATCAGCGTATTGTTATCAACATTGTTCATATAGGAGAACAATTCATAACCTGCAGACATCTTAACATTTCCTTTTAAAACATCACCTGACATGATGTCGATAAAAGGGAATAACTGGCTGTCGCTCTGACGTGGCTGATTATATTTGGTATAAGCTACCAGAAATTTATTCTGGACTTGGTTGAAATGACTGTTCAACTCAGCAGTAACAGACTGGAGTGTATTGCTATTGTAATATTGGGAGTTTTGAAAAGACATACCACCTAAGCGTGCATGACGACCACCCGAGATACTTGGTGTTGCATCTCCACTACTGCTGGGGCGCGACACGTTTGAACTTTCTGAATAATTGTAACGGACAGTTAATTTATGATTCTTATTAATGTTCCAGTCAATTTTAGCCAATAATTTGTTGTTTTTTTCCTTATCTCCGCCCCAATTTTCATATGGACCGGTTTCATAATTGTATTTGGATTTCAGAAAAGCTGAAAAATCTGTAAGTTCCGATGATTTTACCAATGCATTCACATTAGGATCGGCAAGATTACGGGTTCCGTCATTCGACAACAATGTATTGCCCGGAGTCAGCGTGTTTTCCATTTCACCGCTCAGAAAAAAGAACAATTTATCTTTAATGATAGGACCTCCTACATTAAAACCATTCACTTTTTTAGAAGATTGAGCTACTGTTAATTTAGTATCTCTGATCTTGGAGCCATTAAAGCTTTGATCACGAAAGAATGAATAAGCTGATCCTTTGATGGTGTTGGTACCGCTTTTGGTAACCGCATTAATGCTGGCTCCGGTGAAATTGGATTGAGTAACATCGAAAGGTGCAACAGCAACCTGAATTTCTTCAATTGCATCCATTGAGATTGGTTCACCTGAAACGCCAGGCATATTACCGCTTGAAAGCCCAAAGTTGTTATTGAAATTGGCCCCGTCAACCGTAACGTTGGTGTTATACGCCTCACGTCCCACGAAAGAACCGTTGCCGGTTGCAAAAGTAGAAAGCTTGGTATAATCTCCTAAACTGCGGTTAAACGAAGGGATCATCTCCATCGCTTTTGAATTTATATTGGTGGCAGCACCCATCTTGGCAGAACTGAATGCAGATGGTTTTGCTCCAATAACGGTAACTTCACCTACAGCCTGAGCACTTTCCTTCAAATTGGTATTCAACACGAAAGTTTCTCCCAATGAAAGATTTACTTCTGTCAGTGTGGCATTAGCGTATCCTACGAAAGAGATTTGAACCTTGTATGGTCCGCCGGTGCGCATCCCCTGAAGTGTAAAACGACCTTCAGCATTAGTAACTGTACCATATTGAGTTCCTGAGGGAACATGTACAGCTACAACTGCAGCGCCAGGAAGTGATTCACCTCCTCCTGTGATTCTACCACTAATTCCGGAGGTCGTAACCTGCCCTAGCGTAGTTAAGACCATTCCTGCAAATAGCATAACAGTCAGTAAGAGCTTGTTTAAATTGTTTTTCATTAATAATTCATTTTAAGTTGACGATCAAAATCTAAATAATAAGAGCATTAAAAAATTAATATCTTAATAAAATGTAAAGTGTTTTAATAATCCGTAAAATTAGAATATACCCAAATCATAATTCTAAATCCTATATTACATAAACATTAAATTTAACTTCCAAAAATAACCATTGAAAATTAATCTGTAGCTGATATGAGTCATACAGAGCTATCTAGTTATTAACTTATCAAGTTATTTTATTAACAATTTTTTGATATAATTAACAGATCAAGACCTGATATCCTTAACGCAGTGATCTAATGGAAGTTACAGTAATAAAGGCGTAAATAATTGATATTGTGAAAGTTGTGAAATATACTATATTTTTAAGCGAAGATTAAATTTGAAATAGTATTTTTGCGACTAATGCTAGAATACTATTTCAATGATAAAAGACAACTACGATAAGCTCATAAAAAGATACGGATACGTCTATGAACCAATTGCAAAGGGTATTGATCTTTGTAAAGAAATAGGCTTATTAAAAGAGGCAAAAAATGCCGTGATTCTGGGACATTATTATATTTCTTCTGAACTTCAGGATATTTCTGATTTTCTTGGCGATTCTTTGGCGCTGGCGCAGCAGGCTCAAAAAACCGAGGCTGACATGATCATATTTGTTGGTGTTCACTTTATGGGAGAGACGGCTAAAATACTCAATCCCGGCAAAAAAGTGATTGTTCCCGATCTGAATGCCGGATGTTCATTAGCCGAATCTGCACCGGCTGAGGCATTTCTGGCTTTTAAAATGCTCAATCCCGATCATAAGGTGATCTCTTATATTAATTGTTCCGCTGAAATTAAGGCACTTTCGGATGTAATCGTTACATCTTCAAATGCAATGAAAATTGTAGAGTCGTTTCCCAAAGATCAACCACTTATATTTGCTCCCGACAAAAATCTGGGTAACTATATCAATTCGGTAACCGGCAGAGAGATGTTGCTATGGAATGGTGCCTGTATGGTTCATGAAAAATATTCACTTGAAAAAATTGTGGATCTGATGGATCAACATCCTCAAGCGGTGTTTATTGCTCATCCCGAATGTGAGCAGCCGGTGCTGATGGTGGCCGATTACATTGGCTCAACAACAGCTTTGCTTAATTTCGTGGCAAAAAGCGGTGCAAAATCGTTTATTGTAGCAACAGAAAGTGGTATCCTTCACCAAATGCAAAAGGCTTGTCCTGATAAATTATTTATCCCTGCTCCATCTATCGATTCGACCTGCGGTTGCAACGACTGCAGTTATATGAAATTGAATACGCTGGAAAAATTATACCTGGCCCTTAAATACGAGAAGCCTGAAATCATCCTTGACCCGGTTATACTGGAAAAGGCAAAAATACCCATCCTTCGTATGCTCGAACTTTCAAAATAAGGATGAAAATATGCGGACACAACTGTTTTTATCATTTTATCGTCTATTAATGGGATAAAATTATTTCCTTTGTGTTGCAAATAAGTTCCGGGTTGGTTGTATTTGAAAAATTTCAGATTTACAACCAAATTGGCAAAATCGAAATATACACTGTTATTGATGAGAAGAATAAGATTATTTTTTATTGTGTCGTTGCTCCTTTCCGGGCTATTTTACAATTCCTGTAAGAAATCCACCAGTACAACCACAACCCCTGTGGTTGTTGTTCCTCCCGGTGTGGGTGAGTTTGTAGGTTCGGTTATTGTTTACTCGAAGGCGGATACCATGCTGGCTTACTTTTTGAAAAATAAGTACGACAGGATAACCGGGTCTCTCGAGCTTTATACTGCTGAAAATCTGGATTTTAACAAATACCTTATTAATCTCAAAACGATTGCAGGTTCAGTCAGACTTTACAAGATCCGGAATAATGATCTTTCTTTTTTATCAAAGGTAACACGAATTACAGGGGATCTCCAGATTTCTGCCTGCCCCGGATTAACTTCACTTGCCGGTTTATCAAAACTCGATACCCTGACAAATAACCTGATCATTGAGAATAATCCAAAAATCGAAAATCTCAACGGCATAGGATTAATACAGACACTCGCAAATATTACAATAACAGGTAATGCATCTATCCAGTCGTTGTCGGGATTAAGTAGTCTGACCTCAATAACCAATTCACTTACTGTAGGGGAGAATCCCAGTTTGACATCACTCAATGGCTTAAACTATGTTACTGCTATCACAACAAATGTTATCCTTTATAATAATGTGCAGCAGTACACGCTTGAAGGGTTAAATAACCTGAAAAGTTTAAAAGGAACTTTGAATCTTTCCGGTCTTCCTGCACTTACAGATATAACGAAGCTGAACTCATTGAGCGACACAATTTCCTCTGTTTTGATTTCGGGATGCAACAATTTGACAAATCTGCAGGGACTTAATAATTTACCAAATATTCGAAATGACCTGAGACTAAAAGGCTGCAATAAATTGGTTAATTTAGATGGACTTGTGAAAGTAGAT
Source organism: Mariniphaga sp. (assembly GCA_037133495.1). Taxonomy (GTDB): domain Bacteria; phylum Bacteroidota; class Bacteroidia; order Bacteroidales; family Prolixibacteraceae; genus JAAFHB01. The sequence continues at coordinate 13,652 of JBAXOA010000025.1, forward strand.
ACCATCGGAGGAACTGTTGAACTTAATCAATTAAGTGCTTTTTCATCATTTTCTGGAATAACCACATTGAAAGGAATCAAAAAAGATCTCCGGATTGTTGAGTGCAATGCTCTGAGTTCGTTAACCGGATTAACCAATCTGGGTATTATTAAAGGGAACTTTGTTCTCGATGATAATGCTAATCTGATAAATCTAACGGGTGTTAATGCTTTGAAATATGTGAAAGGGAAAGTTCAGATTCTAAATAACGCTCAGCTTGTTGCGCTTAGTGGCCTTGAACCACTTAAGACCATTATCGGTGATCTGGACATTTACTACAATCCGATGCTTTTAAGTTATTGCGCTTTGAAACCAGATGTGTTTAGCGGTATTCCGTATATCGGTTTAAACAAATACTCCCCCACCTGGGCACAAATAAAAGCCGGAAGCTGTTCAAAATAAACCATCTTTTACAACATAAGAAAGCCACCCGAGAAGGTGGCTTTCTTATGTTATAGCTTGTGACTAAATCATTCAATAATTGTTGTCCATTGATAAGGATCAGCGGCAATTCCATACTGAATTGCCCGAAGTCTTTCATATAACTGAACACTTATTTTACCGGGTTCGGTTCCATATAAATACTCAATTTCATTGTCAGCATCATAAATACGCTTGATTGGGGAGATCACTGCAGCGGTTCCACAGGCTCCCGCTTCATCAAATTCAGCAAGTTCTTCAACAGCGATTTGCCGTTCCTCAACTTTCATTCCCATATCACTTGCGAGCTGCCGCAAACTCATATTGGTAATTGAAGGTAATATGGAATCTGATTTTGGAGTTATATATGAATTGCCCTTAATTGCAAAGAAATTGGCAGGACCACATTCATCGATAAATTTTTTCTCTTTTGCATCAAGGTATAACACTGCAGAGTATCCGTTTTTGTGCGCACGATCGCCTGCAACCATGCTTGCAGCATAATTACCACCAACTTTTATTTTTCCAGTACCTAGAGGAGCCGCACGGTCATATTCACGGTAGATCACTAAATCCGTCGGTTTGAAGCCCTCTTTAAAATAAGGACCTACCGGCATAACCATCACCATGAACAAGTATTCATCAGAAGCTTTCACCCCAATCTGAGGACCGGTGCCAATCAGCAACGGCCGAACATACAAAGAGGCGCCAGATTCGAATGGAGGAACATATGCTTCGTTAAGTTGAACTGCTTTTCTGACAGCATTGGAAAATAAAGCTGTCGAAACTTCTGCCATCATGATACCTTGTGCCGAACGTTGCATACGCTTCGCATTTTCTTCCATCCTGAATACGCGTATCTTTCCATCAATACCTCTGAACGCTTTCAACCCTTCAAAAGACTCTTGACCATAATGAAGCACTGTAGCACCTATATGCATACTAACATATTCTGAATCAGATATTTCCAATTCTCCCCATTGGCCATTACGATACCAGCACCGAACATTAAAGTCTGCTTTGCTGTACCCAAATCCCAGATTTTTCCAATCTATTGTTCCCATATTTTCGTTTTTTTTCGCCCGGTTTATAGTCTGCTAAGATACAACTAATCCTTCATCTGAAAAGCAAAAAAAATCTTTTGAATTGGTATTCTATTCAAGGAAAAAAAATAATGCTTTATATCAAAAAATTTACGAACAATTCTATCAACAATCAGCCCAAAAAAAATCAACGAAAATCAACATTAACGTACTATTTATCTGCACATTATTCACTTAATTTATCAATGATGTTAAACCATAATTCAACCACAATCACAGTAAAAAATGAAAAATATTTCAATCATAGTCTAAGCTGATTAATGTGGTTAAAATCTGATTAATTTTGATATATATTTACAATATTAATTGTTGTTTTTACAACTTTAGAAATCAGGAATGACATTAAAAAATCTGCACTCAACCTCGCGCTTTGTCTGCGATGAATCGGTGCATACTTTTATAAGCACTAATTTTCCTAATACGACTCTCAAGGAGTGGAATAATTGGAATTGGCAGCTAAAAAACAGCATTCATACTGCTGGAAGATTGAAAGAAATATTTAGAGAACAGGTTGAAAACGTAATCAGTTTATTGCCTGAAAACCATTTGCCTTTTCGTATTACACCTTATTTTGCCTCTCTCCTTAGCCGTTTCGACCCAAATCATCCCCTTTTCAGGACGATAATTCCTGCGAAGGAAGAACTAACAATCGGAAACGGAGAGAGAAATGATCCGCTCGACGAAGCAATCAGCTCACCTGTGTTAAACATAGTTCACAGATATCCCAATCGGGTATTATTTATTGTTACCGGATATTGTGCAGCATATTGCCGGTATTGTACCCGTAGTCATTTAGTAGCTCTGGAAAATAAATTTCATGCTTCAACAATACATTGGGATGCGGGAATTGAATACATACGTACTCACAACCATATCAGAGATGTACTCATCTCTGGCGGCGATCCGTTAACGTTAACCGACTCGGGACTTGAGTACTTGTTGTCAAGATTAAGAGCTATTCCTAACGTCGAAATAATCAGAATTGGCACGAAGGTCCCTGTCGTTTTGCCAATGAGGATTACACCTGCTCTAACCAAAATGATAAAAAAGTACCACCCAGTTATGATGAGCCTCCATTTTTCGCACCCCGACGAATTGAGCATTGAAACAAAAGAAGCTTGTAATCGTCTGGCAGATGCAGGAATCCCGCTTGGAAGCCAAAGTGTATTGCTTAAGGGGATAAACGATCAGATCGACATATTCAAAACACTTAATCATGAACTGCTAAAAGTCAGGGTTCGTCCATATTATATCTATCAATGTGACCCGATTCCCGGTTCAGCACATTTTCGTACCGAAGTAAAAAAAGGGATAGAAATTATCAAAGGATTGCGCGGTTTCACTTCCGGCTATGCAGTTCCTTATTTTGTAATTGATGCACCTGGCGGTGGCGGAAAAATTCCAATTCTGCCTGAATCAATAAAACGCATTGATAAAGAAGGAATTACACTTATTAACTATGAAGGGAAAGAATTCATTTATCCCGAAAAATCTAATTCAGATTGATAGTATGATAAAAGTCGGATTAACTTTTGACCTGAAAGAGGATTATTTGAAGCTTGGATATAACAATGAAGAGGTCGCTGAATTTGATGCAACTGAAACCATCGATGCATTGGAACAAACCATCACCCGTCTGGGTTATGAGGTAATCCGAATCGGGAATATTTTCAGCCTGGTTAATTTTTTAAACAACAGAAATCGTTGCGACTTAGTATTCAATATCTGTGAAGGAATGTTTGGAATGGCTCGGGAAGCGCAAGTACCCTGTCTTCTGGATGCTTACCGCATTCCGTATGTCTTCAGTGAACCTGAAATTTTAAATCTAACACTTGACAAAGGCCTAACCAAATTACTTCTTAAACAAGCCGGTGTACTCACCGCCGAATTTATGGTGGCTTCTCATATATCAGACATACAGAATATTGGCATACAATTTCCACTGTTTGTCAAACCGGTTGCTGAAGGTACGAGCAAGGGAATTGATGGTTTTTCGCTCGTTTATAATAGGAGCCAACTTTATAATTCGGTTGAGTACCTTTTAAAAACGTACCATCAACCGGTGTTGGTGGAATCGTTTCTTCCAGGCCGGGAATTTACTGTCGGCATTACTGGAAGCGGAAACGATACCAAATCACTGGGAGTATTGGAAATCATATTGAATGAGCACGCTGCTCACCCAATATATTCTTATACTGTAAAGAAAGATTGGGAAAAATACGCGGGTTACAGAATTGCCGACGATCCTGTTGCATTAAAAAGTGCTGAAATTGCAGTTGATATATGGAAAATAATTAAAGGGAAAGATGCCGGACGTGTTGATTTTCGGTTAGATACAGCGGGAAATCCAAATTTTATTGAAGTAAATCCTTTAGCCGGACTTAATCCCACCTATTCGGATCTTCCCATGCTGGCGAAGATGAGCGGGACAAGTTACGATCAATTGATTTCAACTATTCTGGATTCAGCCATGAAACGATTTAATATAATCCATAGCCGATGAAACTTGCAATTATTCTTCATAATCCTGTCACAAGCTCATCAAAAGCAGATGAACTCGATGTATTCAATCAGGCAGAATTGATAGAATCAGCTCTTGATCAATTAGGATACGATTCACAAAGGCTGGCGTTTAACCTTAATAATATCGAATTATCTCTATTATTAAAAAGCAACCCGATCGCCATCGTTTTTAATCTTGTTGAAACAATCAATGAATCAGGTCAATATAGTTTTATTGTTCCAGGAATACTCGAACTTATGAAGATTCCGTACTCCGGTTCCGGCGCTGAGGCGATTTTTTTAACAACTAATAAAATAATATGCAAAACTATTCTTATCTTTAATAAAATAATTACACCTGTCTGGGCGACGTACCCGGCTGAAGTTGAAGAAAAAAAAATTTACATAATTAAGCCCATATCTGAAGACGGATCATTGGGTATTAATGACGATCTGATTATAGAAGGGAACAAGATTACATCAATTCCGGCAGGCTATTTTGCAGAAGAATATATTGATGGTCGTGAGTTCAATATTTCAGTAATCGGCGGAAGGGATGGATTTATGGTTTTGCCTCCTGCAGAAATGTGTTTCTCAAGCGATTATTACATTTCAAAACCAAAAATATTGGGATACAAAGCAAAATGGGATGAGAATTCAATGGAATATCAAAATACGACCAGAAGTTTTAACTTTGAGGAATGTGACAGCGAACTAATTGCAAAATTAAAGGAAATCAGTGCCAATTGCTGGAAAATATTTAAACTCCAAGGGTATGCCCGTATAGATGTAAGAGTTGGGAGCGATGGCATTCCAAAGGTAATTGAAATAAATGCGAATCCTTGTATTGCTCCTGACAGCGGATTTGTAGCAGCCAGTCGGATGGCAGGTTTAAGCAATACTGAAATTATAAAACGAATCATAGATGATGCAAAACCAAATTAAACAGGAATTTAAGACGAAAGGTTTTAGAAAAACTGTCGTACCAAGTGACATAATGAATGTCACGCAAATTTTAAAATCAACAGGATTCTTTAAACCACACGAAATAGATGTAGCGGTCGAACTAGTTGAAGATCGCATGAAAAATGGCGAAGGTTGCGGTTATCAGTTTTGTTTTCTTGAGCTTGAAGGCAGAACAGTTGCTTACGGATGCTATGGAGAGATCCCCTGTACCATCAAGAACTACGATTTGTACTGGCTGGCTGTTGATAATAATTTCAGAGGAAAAGGGCTGGGCCGGATGCTGCTTGAAAAAATAGAGGATGATATAAAATCAAGGTCTGGCAGAGGAATTTACGTAGAAACATCAAATAAGGAACAATATAAGCCAACAATTGCTTTTTATAAACATTCCAATTATGACCATATAGCAACGTTTAAAGATTTTTACGATATAGATGACAACAAGGCTGTTTTTTACAAAAAACTGTGATTGACAACTACTTACATCTCTTCATACGTGATATCCTGAACATCTGAACCTTTGTATGTAGGAGATTTACGCCCGATCTTCCATGCCATAAAGAGCTCAGAAATCCCATTCAAAATTAGCAGGGCACCAAGAAAGGAAAGGATTGCCTCTGCACTTTTGAAAGGATTTGTCAACATAAATATTCCGCTTGCCAACGTAATTATCGCAATCAGAAAATAAATCCATGACCAGAATGACCACGAAAGAGCTCCCATGGCTCTGGTAAACTGGAAAAGCCCCATTAGCAATAATACGATCCCGATAAAAACGACAAATATCTTAACGATAACCGAGGGTGACGCAATAAACGCAAGTCCAAATATTATACTGATTAACCCTTGGGCAGACCAAAAATGATTCATTGTCCGGCTCTTTTTTCGGTTCGATATAATCATAGTAATCAATCCATTAACCAGAAGCATTGACCCAATAGTTATCATTACCGTTTGCATGGTCAAACCGGGCACAAAAAGGAACACACTTCCAATTGATATCGTCAGAATGCCGCGAATTAGAGCGCTTTTCGGGTTTGGCATCAAAATATTTCCCATAATTGCAGCTTTTTGAATAAAAAATAAAGATTGAAAGAGCCAAACCCTGAAATGACCAATACACCATAAATGCAAAATTGTCATTAAATGATTGCTCTGTCTAACGAAGTTAATGCAAAAATTCAATAATAAAAAAATATTTTAGAAAATCAGTGTAAATTTGCACCCTGAAATACAAAGTTACTTAACATACACTATGGGACGCGCATTCGAATACAGAAAAGCAAGAAAGCTAAAACGCTGGGGATCAATGGCCAGGACTTTCACTAAAATCGGAAAAGAAATTGCAATTGCAATTAAGTCGGCTGGTCCGGATCCCGCGGCAAACTCCCGACTACGCGTTTTGATGCAGAACGCCAAGAATGCCAGTATGCCCAAAGAAAATATTGAACGGGCGATTAAAAAAGCAACATCCAAAGATCAGACTGATTATAAAGAAGTTGTATATGAAGGCTATGCACCTTATGGAATTGCCGTACTCGTTGAAACCGCAACCGATAATCCTACACGTACAGTAGCCAACGTTCGAAGCTATTTTAACAGAACCGGCGGATCACTTGGTACATCAGGATGTGTCGATTATTTATTTGAGCATAAATGTCTTTTCAAAATAAAAACTAAAGAAGGAATTGATCTTGAAGAACTTGAATTTGAAATGATTGATTTGGGTATTCAGGAAGTTTTCGCTGAAGATGATAACATTATCATTTATGGCGATTTTGAAGCTTTCGGTCCTATTCAGAAATATATTGAGGAAAATAATTTTGAAATCGTTAATGCCGAATTTGAAAGAATTCCTTCAGAGATTAAAGAATTAAGCGAGGAGCAAGTTGCAGAAGTTGAAAAGTTGCTGGAAAAACTGGAAGATGACGAAGATGTGACCAACGTATTCCACAACATGAAAGATTTATAGCCATTCATCTGGTATATTATAATCATAATGATTAAAATTGTTTACATTTGATTAAATCCATCAAAATTCTATCATATTTTGACAATTTTTAATCATCATTATTTTTAGTAGATTCCTAACATTGTATTATAATTAGGGACAAAAATTAATACAAAATATTCAAGAAATCCTTTCACACGCTGAAAGGTTATTTAGGTTAGGTTTAGGTTAGGTAGAGTAAGGAGCCATTCGGCTCCTTACTTGTTTTAGGACCACTCCCATCACATTTCCGTTAAAAGCTGTTGTTTTCCCCTCTCAATATTTTCGAGCTGTTTGGCTGACAAAGGAGGATATTCAATTCCAATCGAATTTAATTTTTCTATAATTATCTGGCAAACAGATATTTGCATAAACCACTTATGATCTGCCGGGATAATATACCAGGGAGCCAAGGCTGTTGAGGTATGCTGAAAAGTTTGTTCGTATGCCAATTGGTAATCATTCCAGTATTTACGCTCTTCCACATCACGATCTGAAAATTTCCAGTTTTTTTCAGGATCGTCAATTCTTTTTAAAAATCGCCTTTTCTGTTCCTCCTTTGATACATTCAGAAAGAATTTCAGTACAAACGTGCCATTATTCGTAAGGTACTTCTCGAAATTATTAATGTCAGTGTACCGTTGCAGCCAGAGCGAAAAGTCAGGTGTAATTTTGCTGTAATCAACAGGTAATTTTTGTCCGGCAAGGATTTCCGGATGCACGCGGGTTACTAAAACCTCTTCGTAGTATGACCGGTTAAAAATACCGATGTCCCCTTTTGCAGGAGTTACTTTCATGCACCTCCACAAATAAGCATGATCGAGTTCTTCAGCTGAAGGAGCTTTAAAACTCGTAACATTGCACCCTTGGGGATTAATCCCGGACATTACATGCTTAATGGTACTGTCCTTGCCGGCACCGTCCATCGCCTGAAAAATGATCAGCAAAGAAAATTTATCCTGGGCATAAAGAATATTTTGAATATTCGACAGTTGCTCAACTCCTTCAAGCAATATTTCGTCGCTGCTTTTCGAACTATTAAATGAGCCCGTATCGTCTGTGAAAAAATCAGCTAATTTTTTGCTTCTGTCCGAAGGAAAAATGTATTTGCTATAATCCATAGGTAACTAATGATCAATGTTTATAATTGCTTCCAATAAGGCTGAATCACCTCCGAAAATCTTTAATTGTTTAAAGTTACGTAATAATTACTTAGCTATCTTTGCATATAGTTTGAAAAAAATAAACTGAATGTTAGACCAATCAACGATATGTGCCATTTCGACCCCTCATGGTAGCGGAGGAATCGCTGTAATCCGCCTTTCCGGAAAAGAGTCCATCAACATAGCTGAAAAGGTATATTCTTCTCCTGTGCGTGATAAAAAGCTCTCAGAGCAAAAAGCCAATACACTCCACTTTGGAACATTAAAATCGGGTGAAGAGACTATTGATGAAGTAGTGATCGGCATTTTTAAATCACCGCATTCATTTACCGGTGAAGATATCGTTGAAATCTCGTGTCACGGATCGGTATATATTCAACAGCAGATTCTCCAGCTTCTGATCGCCAACGGTGCGCGCATTGCCAGACCAGGAGAATTCACCCAGAGGGCATTCTTGAATGGAAAAATGGATTTATCTCAGGCAGAAGCAGTTGCAGATCTTATTGCTTCAGAAAATGCTGCGGCGCATAAATTAGCCATCACTCAAATGCGTGGCGGATATTCACGGGAGATCAACCAGCTCAGGGCCGAATTGCTCCGGTTTGCTGCACTCATTGAACTGGAGCTTGATTTCAGCGAGGAAGATGTTGAATTTGCAGACCGTAGTTCCCTGATTAAGCTATCAACACAAATAGCCAATCTTTTAAAAAAGCTTACCGATTCATTCCGTTTAGGCAACGTGATTAAAAATGGGATTCCTGTTGCCATTATAGGTGAGACAAACGTGGGCAAATCAACACTTTTGAATGCATTGCTCAACGAAGATAAGGCGATTGTTTCGGATATCCATGGCACGACCCGCGATGTGATAGAAGATGTAGTCAATATAGACGGAACACTCTTTCGCTTCTCGGATACTGCCGGTCTTCGCGACACATCCGACATTATCGAATCGATGGGCATAGAGCGAAGTTATCTTCAGCTTGAAAAAGCCGAAGTTGTTTTACTGGTTACCGATATTGGCAGACCAGTAGCACCCATCCTCGAAAGAATAGTGAAAATCAGAAAAAAAATAGCCGGCAGTCAACAGTTGATTATAATTGCGAACAAAGTAGACCTATCGACCGAAAGTACTCAGCAGCAGTTATCGCAATTTCCATTGCATCCTAATGAAAAACTGGTTTTCATTGCAGCTAAAAACAGGTCGAACCTTGGCCAGCTGATTCAGATAATGAAAGAGACCATTGATTTAAAATCGATTGGAACAGGAGATATTATTGTATCTAATGCGCGTCATTATGAAGCACTTACCTTGGCATATATTGCTATTAAACTTGTTATTGAAGGGTTAAAAACAGGAATATCGGGTGATTTTCTGGCTCAGGATATCCGCGAATGCCTCCATTACCTCGGAGAAATAACCGGTGAAATAACTACAGATGAAGTCCTTGGTCATATTTTTAAGCATTTCTGTATCGGCAAATAATTATGTTTATTAACGATCAGAAATGATCAAATCCAATCACTAACATACTGTATATTAGCACACAATATTAACGTGAAATAATCGTTGATATTTGTTTTTATTCGTTATTACGTCTATTTTTGTACCTTATTTGTACCTCAAGTCTGAATTAGCACCTGAGGTACAAAATTAAATACATAGATTGTGTAGAATGTTTACACCATTTTACACCAATTTACGTGGTTTTACATTTTATAGGCGAAATAGTGAGTAAATCAGTCCAAATAGAAAAAATATGTGAGTTCTGTGGTTCTTTATTTACCGCTCAGAAACTTACAACACGCTACTGTTCTCACCTGTGTAATTCGCGTGCTTATAAAGCAAACATCAGAAACAGTAAAATTGAAGAGAACAAAAATCAAACGGCCTTAATTCTCGAGCAGAAACCAATCAAAGAACTCCAATGGAAAGAGATATTAACCATTTCAGACACTGCAATTTTTATTGGAGTAAGCAGGCCTACAGTTTATAATTATTTACGTAATGGAGAATTGAACTCAATTTGTCTTGGGTATAAAACTTTTATTCGTCGTTCTGACATTGATGCACTCTTTACTAACTTTAAACCATATCAAGCACGTCCGAAGAGAGATCGCAAACCTATTACTGAATTCTATAGTATCAAAGAAGTTATGGAAACCTTTGGAATTAAAGAGTCGTATGTATATCAGATCATTAAAAAGAATATTATTCCAAAGGTGCTTAACAGAGGCAGGGTGTATTACAGTAAAAGCCATGTGGATGCCTTTTTTAAAACGAAGGGCTTTGAAGAAAATCAAAAAATTCTCGAATGGTACACCGTTCCGGAGATTTGTGAAAAATACAAAGTAACTAATTCTGCTATTTACAGTTTTGTTTATGAAAATAAAATTCCCAGGAAGAAAGAGAATAATGTTGTTTTCTATTCCAGAAAGCATTTTGATGAGGCAAAAAAAAGACTGCAAATTCCTGTACAAGAATATTATACTACAGAAATGGCCATGAATAAATACAACCTTACCCGAGATAGTCTGTATTGGTACCTCCGCTCGAACAATATTCCGAGAGTGAAAGAAGGGAAATATGTTAAAATTTCAAAACATGAATTGGATCAATTATTTGAAAAACAGATAATACATTAAGACATGAGCTACGTAAAAATTGCTCTTAGGCAAAAAACTATTTCAAAAGGTCGAAAGAGCTTATATCTCGACTTTTATCCAGCGATGCGCAGACCTGACACAATGCAAATGACCCGAAGGGAGTTTTTGGGTATTTACATTTATGTGAGACCTAAAACGGAGATTGAAAAAGAGTATAACAAAGAAATGCTTGACAAAGCAGAAGCGATCCGCAGTATCCGCGTTCAATCGGTTATCAATAAAGATTTTGCATTTTTGGATAAAGGACAAGTGAAAGCGAACTTTTTAGAATATTTCAAGAAAGAGGCTTTAAAACATGACCAAAAATGGATGAAAGTTTTTGACCATTTTGAAAGTTTTGTCGGCGGGTCATGTACTTTTGGAGATGTAAATGTTGATTTATGTAAAAAGTATGGGAAATATTTGTTGTCTGCCAATCAATTGAAGCATAAGCAACAAAAGATTTCGCATAATTCAGCAGCAAGTTATTTCAGTACTTTTCGGGCATTGTTAAAAGTCGCTTACAGAGATAAGCTCTTAAAAGAAAATATCAACGATTTTCTTGAAAAAATGGAAACCAAAGAAGTGAAAAAAGAGTACCTGACTTTTGAGGAACTTAGGAAATTGGTTGAAACTCCTTGTGAGATGCCGGTTCTTAAAGCTGCTTCACTATTCTCCTGTCTGACTGGTTTACGAATCAGTGACATATTGGAATTGGATTGGAGTAACATAGTTCCGGCAACCGAAGGTGGATATTGCATGCGGATTAGAACTGAAAAGACCGAAGCCGAAAGTACCTTGCCAATCAGCGACGAAGCTTTTAACTTATGCGGCGAACCAGGCGAAGGTATCGTGTTCAAAGGTCTGACTCGTAGTCTAATCCAATATCCATTAAAACGTTGGATATTAGATGCCGGAATAACCAAAAATATCACCTTTCACTGTTTCCGTCATACATTTGCAACTTTACAAATTGCTCTCGGTACAGACATTTATACTGTGAGTAAAATGCTTACTCATAAGAATGTATCTACAACCCAAATTTATGCAGAATTGGTAAGTGCCAAGAAAAGAGAATCGGCAAACAAAATCACTTTGAAATAAGAAGTTATGAATAACAAGAACCTCGAGTTTGTCATACTTTATATCCTAATTGGCTGCGTGATTCTCACTGTTGCGACCATATGCAGGCAGTTTTCCCTTCAAATCGGGATAGACGGGTTTAGTGCCAATGTGATTTTCGTTATTTCCACGGGAATTGCTTTGGGAGTTTATCTCTCGATACATCTTGTGATCCAAAATCTTATGCTTCCATGGATAACCAGGTTGTTAGTAACTATACCATATTTTAGAAAACAAAACAGAGAAAATACTGTTTTGCTCAGTGAACACATTCAATTGGCAAAATCTGATGAGCCTTTTATTCCTAACCTGGAAATAATTCGTAAACAGCAATTGCAAGCAGAAATTCAAAAAAAGAAAGAGATTTTAGGCATTGCACTGCGCTACACCCAGATGACTTTCGCTCCATACGCAACAGAACCGGAGCTTGAAAGGCTATGTCAATATATTTCATCCTACCCTACTCTCGTACCAAAAATAAAAATCATTCCCATTACAATTAGCAAGGAACTTTCAACTGTTGATATTTACCATTTCGGGTGGAATATTTGGAACCATTTTAAATCAACCAATCAGGAGGAGATTGCTCATTTTCTGAAAATCGTTTTTGCCCAAACATTGAAGGATGTTGAAGACGAGGAGACAATTAAAAAGAAATTGCGACTGTCAGATGGAAAGTGTAAGATTAAAATTCTGGAAGATATTTCGAAATAAAACCACAATTAACAGGTGTTTTTTAAGTGATTTATCGGTGATTGATTTCACCGATAAATCACCTCTTTTCTTTGCACCATAACAATCAAAAACAATGAGTTATGAACGCAAATGAAATTACATTCGACAAATTGCCCGAGGCAGTTGCTTTTCTGACTAAAGAACTTTTATCCTTAAAGGAGCTTATTGAAAAACAACAAACCGTAGTACAGAAAAGACAAGTACCAATTGGCATTGACGATGCGAGTCGGATTATCGGCAAAGCAAAACCCACTGTCTATACATTGGTGCGCAAAAGAATATTACCCTGTTATAAAAATGGCAAAAAACTTTACTTCTATGAAGATGAGCTAATAACGTGGATAAACAGCGGCAAAAAGAAAACAATTCAGGAGCTGAAATCCGAGGCGGAAATGAAAAATAGTTACAGAAGAAAGCCTTTTATAACACTATAAGAGTCGATGAACCATTAGATGCAGTGATCAATAACTCTGTCTTGAATTTGTGTAAATGAAAAACTTAAGATTCACTTAGATTAAGGAATACATTAGTCAGTTCAAACCAAAACTACTTGACCATGAACACAACCAATACACTAAATTGTGATAATAGGACTTCGTAAACGTAGGATTCATAGGAACCGTTCCTGATTCATTCTTTCATTTTTCATTCCTTCATTAATTTAAAGCCATTTCCTACGTTTCCTACAAATCCCCAATCAGACATTAATATAAATCAAATATTTTTTGTGCCACTGTACGCTTTATTTTTTATATTTTTGAGTAATATTATTTACAATAATATTACTCAAGGAAAGTTACTTAAATCGTTTTATTGAGTGAAAAAAAATCCTAAAAGCTTATTCAGATAATGGCAATATTACAAAAAGGGAAATCAATATTTCCATTTTGGGGAGCATCAGTAAACCTGATCATGGGTCTTGACCCATTAGGACTTCAAACAACATCAGAAGCAACTTATGCAGCAATGCTTCCAGGCATTTCCAACTTAACGAACAGACTTCGCTATTATGGTTTTTATTGCTGGCTTTTGGAATTTTATTTCATAAAGGAAAAGGAAGGAAACTCAACTGAACAATATCGCTTTATACGTAGAGCAGAATTAATGATTGCTATAGTCATGCATAGTCAACGGGAAGAGGTTCCACAAATTACTGGAAGCAATTTTGCATCAAACTTAATTTCTACCGTTACAGAAGATCATTTTGACCTGGCTGAAGGAGCTGACAAGGATGGCACCGACAAAAAAGTTTACTGGAAATATCCATCAGGTGCATTTGGACAATACTACTTCGGAGCAATGCAAGCCATTTCTTTAATAATCACAGCAATTAATAAAGATGGTGATGTCATTTACAATATCAGTCAGCCACACCCAAGACAGAAGGTTTCAGGAAAACAATTAGCAGACGCTTTTGAAACCACATTGACTCCACAGATTAAAGAATTATTCTATAACAATATCAAGAAGGGAATACTTCATCATTCCGACCTTCCCGAATTGATAAAATATTTTGCGATTGACAGGGTAGATATTGATAGCCGTGAGTGGCAACTTTATAATGAAATGCTTTTAGACAAGGACGAACCAATCCAGGAGATTGAAGAACTTCTCACTTATCATAGGAGGGAAACGATTAAATCTCTGCTAAATGCTGCCATTCAGAATGAAAATAAGTATAACTGGTCACATTTTTTATTAGAATGTTATCAGAATAAATTGGGAACAATTGCTAAACCTGAAACCGAAACAAACATAGGTTGGTATTGTTACCAACTAAATGAATATTGGCAATATGCCTGTGGTACAATTTTTTGGGCAGTTTTGCAACATCTTTACCAGTATCAGCAGGATCAATATTTACCAGCCTTTGTTAAAGAATTCTCAACCAATATTACAGTAGATATTTGCAAAGAGCTTCAACAATCAATACATCCATCATCAAAAATTTCAGAAATTTTACCATTGATTTCTGACGATTCAAATGAAGAAGAGATATTTCAGAATATTGAAACCAAAAATTCAAGTAATCCTGTTAAGGCGGCTAAATATGGATTCTTTCTTTTATTTCAGCTCTACAAGAACAACAAGGAGCAACTTCACCCTTTGAAAGAATTCATGAGTAGAAAACAAATTGTGCGAGATGGAAATATGGTAGACGGAATTTTATCGATTCATTACGCCATAAATGAAACGCTTCAAGATTTTGTTGAACAGTTTATTTTGCGCAAAATCATTTACCGACATCAAATGGTTGCACTTAGAAAAATGGGGAACGGTTCTCAGGCGACACATAAATTCTTGATCGAAGAACAATACATCCGTTTTATTGACATTTTCCCGCCAAGAAATACTTCACCTCGTATGAATGCATTGAAAAATATAATGTTTGATTTACATGTAATCGATGAAAACGATTCATTATTAATTTCGTACGACAAACTGATTAACGATTGATGGGTTTACAACGAGAAAACATATTATCCTTAATAGGCAGCAGAAGATACCATTCATGCATCCTTACCACTTTTAGTTTTGATTTCTATTTTTTTGAAATGAAAGCAATGAAATGGCTGCGTTCGTGTGGAGTAAGAAACATTAATGTATTAATCGACGGCCATTATTATTCTGAGTTGATGAAGCAATCAACTGGAGAAGAAATGCAACTTACTCCGGGATATTCCCTTTATCCTGTTTTTGAAAAGGCAATTTTTCATCCCAAAATTTGGATGTTGTTTGGAGTGAACGAAGGACTGTTAATTGTAGGTTCAGGAAACCTCACCAGTTCGGGAAACGGAAACAATGATGAAATCTGGGGTGCGTTTCACTTTGATATTCATTCAATCGAAAATGCTTCAATCTTTTCTGCAGCATGGAATTACATTTCCGTGCTTTGTTCAGTTGTGAAGGGACAGATGAATGAGAAGACAACAAGATGGATAATTGAACATTCAAAATGGTTAACAGAATTACCGGTGGAAAAACCGTTTAGTTTTTCCGACACATCACAAAAGGAGAAAGTTGCTTTCCTGTTCAATTCAGTTACATCCTCAATTTGGGAAGAGTTAACCAAGCACATAAAAAATGAAAATGTCATTGAAATTACTACAATTTCACCCTATTATGACGTCACTGGAAAAGCATTACAAGAATTGAAATCACTATTCCCAGATGCACAATTAAATGTAGTTTTAGACCAAAATGGATTAATCCCTTCTTCACTGCCAGACCACGAAGGTTATACATTCTTCGACTGGTATGATGCAGGAGTCAGTAAAACGCAATATTTGAGATCTGATTTTAATAAATCAAAACTTCACGGTAAAATCATTCACTTTAGGACAAATAGCAGAAAAGAATATTGTTTGTTCGGGAGTGCAAATGTGACACACAAAGGGTTAGGTTTATCGGGTAGAAATAATTCAAATGCTGAAGTTTCTCTCCTGATTCAATCGGAAGAAGGTGGTTTACTAAATGAGTTGGGTATCGTATTGAAATCAGATAATGCCAAAGATCTTGCTGATTTTACTCCAACAACCTCATTACCAATTTATCAAACTGTAATTACAAACAATCGTTTCACAATCCAACTTCTTTCAGCAGAATTGATTTACGATGAACTGACTCTTTATTCAAGCGGAAGCTATTCTGGGCAATTCAAAGTTGTATTCTTTGATCTACACAACAATTTGGCATATACGCAACATATTTCAGAGTACATACAAGAACTAAAGATGAAATTGAATCCTGATTTTACAGGTATTCAGTATGTTCAAATTTCCGATAGTTCCGACAAGTTAATTTCAAATAAACTTTTGGTATCTGATTATTTCCTCCTTGCGAAAACGCATCCCAATCCAAAAACAGAAGAATTTGAAAGTATTTACAACGAAATTCATAACGGTGAATTAAGTAAGGTTCTTGACTTGTTGAATTATGCAATCCTTGACGAAACTGAAAATACTGAAGGTGCATCCGCTTTTCAAAATAACAGAGCCACAGATGATAAACGAGATGAAAAATTGGTTCCCGATAAACTTTATGACCTTTCAACCTACAAACCAATTGAGCATTCGGCAGTTGAAAAAAACCTTATGATTTCATCTCTTTCACTTCGTGTATTAGACGTGTTAAAATTATTTCGATCAAAAAAACATTCTCCTAACAGACAAAAAGATATAAGAGATGATGAACAACAAAACGATTTAGGTATTATCAGCGGTAACGAAGAAAATGAAGTGAAAATTGAACGAAATCTTACTCTTTCTTTACTTAAATCGGATAGAACTAAATTACTCAACTACTTTAAAAAACTTTACAACTATCAACACGGAATACTTTATGGAAGCAAACGAATAACGTGCTTTAAACCATCTTTAACCGATATTGCCAAATACCTAATAGCAACTGAATTGATTTTTGAATATGGTGGCAAAACCGAAAAATATGACGATCGGGGCTATCAAGATTTCTTCAACTATTTTCCTTTCTCGAACTCGAATAAGTATGATAACGATAATGTAAAAGGTAGTTGTCTGAATATAATTGGTGACTTTCTTATGCTGGCAAGAACTGGTTTCAAGAAATATGAATTTGATTACACCAATAGTAAAATTGAACAATTAAAGCACGACGCACTGATAAATACAATTGTTTGCATGCTCAATAATCATTGGAAAGAAAATGAATTACCCTATTTTCATACCATGTTGCTGAATACGCTTCACTATTTAGGGTTTAAAGAGAATGCAGGTTCCGCCGAGAACTTTAATCAATTGAAATGTAATATTGACAAAAAAATATCCGAACTTAAACATAAAGTAAACGGTATTGACGAAAATATAGTGCGATTTTACGAGAAGATTTGTCCGGCATTTCATCAAGTAGTTTATAAGATCGCACTTAAAGAATTTGACACCTCGGCTTTTAAAGGACAAATAATTTATAAATCGCCTTGGGGGTACTGTTTTGTTCATTCTGTTTTCCGAAGCAATAAATTTGCTTTAATCAGACCAGGTTTTATTTGGGATGAGGACAAAAAAGATTATTTAAAACACAGTCAGGATGCAATTTATTCACCGTTAACAATTCCCTCATTTATTTGTGTTGACCTATAACAAAAAAGCTTTCGCGTTCAATTCGATTGGAATATTTATAAAATATTTTCCATTGTGTTCTAATATTTGTAAAATAATGCTGCAGCATATTTCATACTTGAAGTTGCAAAACAGTGTTTATTAAACTATTGTGATTTGTTTAATTATGAGAAGCAAGAAATATGAACAATGTCAATTATTGCAAACTAGGATTGGCACAAAATAAGGGAAGACTTATTAAAAATTACAGTATTAGAAATTTAAAAAACACCTAATGGATAAAATTGAAATTTATATCAGTGTGACAATTACAATTCTTGGACTTGCTTATCCAATTCTACTTCAGGTTATTGCAAGGTTAGATGAGAAATATGGATCGACACTGATTGTTGAATTATTTGACAAAGAACAAATTAAAAAATGGTTTAAGATTCTACTTGTTACCTCATTGGTATCAATTTTCATCTGGACTTTTAAATTCAAGCCCTTTATTCAATTAGACGGATGGGATTATTTGATTAATAATTCTGCAAATATTCTTATCTTGCTTAATGCTACAGCCTTAGTCGTTTTGTTTTTTCAATTTGTGAATAAAATTTTGGTTTACTACACTCCAGCCAAGTTTATTAATTACTTAATTGGAAAGCATAATAAAAAAGGCTCAGATCTTCAATACTTTAAAGCATTGACAGATGTTTTTTTACTTTCTGTTCAGAAACAAAACCAAACTATTTCACAAACCCTTTCCCGCTTTTTTTATGATGCTTTTAAAAAAGAGCGTGAAAAATCCAATTCAAAAGCCGTGGAGTATCCTGAGGCTTATTATTCTCTTGTTTATAAATCCATCGAAGAACTTGCGATACAAAAAAACAAAAAGAATTCATCCCTTGAATATTCAACTGCTGGAAGTATTTGGCTTCTTGGTGAAATGTCGGAATATGAGATTTCTGAAGTAACTTATATTTGGCTTTGGCGAAATATCCTATTAGCAATTAAATATGAACAAGATGACATGATTCTTTATCACTGGGAAACTGCTGACAGGTTTTTTGAATATTGTTTAAATTATGTGCCGGCAGTGCATAATAAGGAAAACTTTGAAATAACTAATAAAGAGGCTATTGAAAAAAGGGAACAGGAGCGGCATAAATTTTTAGAATTCCATTATGCTCTTGGTGGCCTATTGATGTATAAGAAAAGATACAACTGCATTAACCGGATTTTCAGATATACCACCAGCCAACCACCAAGATTTGAATTACTTCCTGAAACGATGAATGAACTATTTTACAGATATATGGAGTTCAGGGATCCGTATGATTTAAAATACGCCTTCATTTCGTCTAAATATGGATTCCCTGAACAAAATGGAATCGGTTCGGATGGGGTCGTTAAAAAATGGATTTCTTCATATCTATCTGTTTTATTCTTACGGCAATATACAATTATACCTTACCTAATAACAATGCGACCACTTGATTTTCCCGCGTTGCCGAAAACTCAAGGGGAGAAAAGACAATGGAATATTGAATTAGATTTTTTTAAAAAACTGGTTATCGAAACCACTGATAATATAGAACTTATTGAAATATTGAATTTTAAATTCATAACTAAAGAGTGGTGCAAAGAGAGCAAAAAACCTGATCCGATTGATTTTATTAATGAATTAAAAGAATTGCTAACCCAAAAATATGAAGAAGGGGCTACCAGTCAAACAGTTTCGGATGAAAAACGGAATCTATTCTATAATTCATCTTCTATGATTCTTGAAAAGACCTTCCTTCTATTTTCCCAAATTAAAAATAAAATAATCTATACGGAAAATTACAATAAGTGGTTTATTAGTGGTCTGAGAATGATTCAAGACAAGGACCCTTTCTCTGAAAATCCAGAAACATGTCATTTGAATTATGATACGTTTCTTGCAACTGAAACTGGGGGGATCATTAAAGACGGTATCTCACAGACTTTTCTTTACAAAAGGTCAAGAAGTTATTTGTTGAAACCCGAAGATATTTTCAAAGGTATTGAAGAGCTTGATGCAAATGAAAACTATTTAATATTATCATTTGGTATAAATATCTCTTACTACATTGATTACTTTAAGGTTAAAGGTCTTACGTTGGACCAATTCAATGGATTGCTGATTATTCAAGTCCCTGGTTCAAGAATAGTAAGTCCGTCCATTTTTATAATTAAGAAAGACGAATTACCTAATATTATCTCACAAGAGATAGGTGCAGAAATTATTGGAAGGTTTTCACTTGAGAAGATAAATGAAGAATACAAAATCTATGCTTCTGTTTTGGATCTAAATCTTGTGACAGAAGAGATTCGGGCCGAAAATTCTCAGGGAAAATCGGAGGATGAATTAAGAAAATCAGTATTATTAAGCCTTACTGTAAATACTGAAATAAGATGGAAAAAGAGTGTTGAATTAGTCCAATTTATCGAATACTCTGAATACCGTCAACAGGGTCTACCAAACGGTCTAAGTGATATTATTAAACTTAAGAAAACTTAAATAAATCTTTATATCCGTGAAAATCATAACTGTCATATGAAGTTTAAACTTCTATAATTTAGGCCGCAACCCCTCTTCCCAGTTGGGCCAACTCGTAAAAATGCTGAAAAGCAACATCAACTTTCTGTGAAAACAGTAACCTGTCATAACTCGCATGTGGCAATAAATCTGCAAGTACGATTTGTATTTCTCTTTTAACGATTTCCTGGCTTGCTTTTTCTTTCCACCATTCCTGGATCAGGATTTTATTTTTTGCATCAAAAAGCTTTTCCAGTAAGGTATGAGCAGCCAGTTTTACACTTTTCTCATCGGCTAAAGTGAGTTTTTCCTTTTTCAGCAAATCAAACAACTCTTGCTCCTCCTCTGTCATTTCGTTTTTTGCAGCTCTTTGCTGCTCGTCATTTAAGATTTCGGCTTGCTTCACTAATTCCTCGTAAGCTTCTTCGATGGATAAACTACCGGAGTTATATTCATCAATAACCTTCTGAAAATTAGCCAAAAAAGAACCACGCGTTTTATTTTGTGATAGCATCTGCTTTAGTTTGATCTCAAGCAATTCACGCAGATCGGCAAATTGAATGTTCTTATGCTTTATCACCGGAAATTTTGCCCGTAATGCTGCAAAATCCAGCTTGCTTAAATCTATTTGATTCGATGTGTCGATAATGTATTTTTCGGCTTTAGTATCCTGCAAATCACCTTTCCCCACAACACTTGAATCCAGCAATTCGTCAATTTTCTTTTTTGCCCTTTCAACAGCTTCATCCTGGTCCACATTCCGGTCAACGACATCCCTGAGATATTGAAAGACATCCCTGTTTTTCTTGATTAATGGGAAATCATAAACTTCCGGTTTCGCTGAATCATACAACGATACTATTGTATTCACATATAAACCCAATTGTTTCTTGTATTCATCCTTGGTTAATAGAATATTCGCATATTCCTGGAACAGTTCAATGTCTTTAAAACCCTTCTCTCCAAGGTTAAGAATCTGGTCAATTTCTGCACCCAATTCTTTGCAATAAACTTTCGCTTCAACGATGGCCTGTTCGAGTAGCGCTATTAACTCCTTAAACTCTTTTGCCGGATATTCAGCATCATCTTCCTTATTCGCTTCTTTCCCTTTTGTACCTTCTGCATAGGCAGCCAATGCTTTTTTTAGATTTCGGAAGACGCCAAAGTAATCAACGACTAAACCATTTTTCTTTCCCTCAAGCACTCGGTTAGCCCTTGCAATAGTTTGCATGAGCGTATGGTTCTGCAATGGCTTATCAAGGTACAAGGTTGAAACTGCAGGTGCATCGAAACCTGTCATCCACATAGCAGTCACAAAAACAATGCGATAGGTATTATTCGGGTCTTTGAAATAATCTTCAATATTTCGTCCGTCTTCATCCGGATGATCCATCAGGGTTCTGTGCGACCTGATCATCAGCCCGGCATCCCCAAATACTTTTTCTTCCTCCTTATCACCTCCTTCCTGACTGATAACAACCGCCATTTTTGTTTCGTTCATAAAAGCGATGGCTCTTTCAAATCTGACTTTTAATTCCGGATCTTTTTCAATGGCGACCTTTTTCCGCAGTTCTTTGATCTCTTCTTTAAGGTGATACTGAACTTTATCATACATCCTCACCGCCGTGAATTTGTCGATGCTGATAACCATGGCTTTCATAGGTCTTCTATTCTTTTCATCGTCCAACACATCTAAACGGTATGGAAAATGCTGAACAATGTGTTTTGCTATCTCCTCAAGACGATCGTCACGCCTTACAATATGCAGAAGCGTGGAATATTCTTTATCGAGTTTTATTTTCTGTTCTTCGGTGAGGTTTTCGTTTTCTAAAATGGCTGCTGCCTCTCCCACTAAATCAGGATTAACCTGTTCAACCCTTGGAACGCTCTTCTTATAATATAACGGCACAGTCGCACCATCTTCGATACTTTGTGCAAAGTTGTATTCTGAAACATAAGGACCAAACCAATCTTTTGTAAGTTCACTGCGCAACAAAGGGGTGCCGGTGAAGGCAATGTATTGTGCATTGGGTAATCCTATTCGCATATTTTCGGCGAGGCTCTTATATTGTGTTCGATGTGCTTCATCCACAATTACAACCCAGTCGTTTCTATCGGTAAGCTGCTGGAATGTTTTGCCGCTCTCAATTCCAAACTTAAAAATAAGCGTGAATACAAATGCCCGGTTCGAGTGCAAATATTCCTTGAGTTTTTCCTTATCTGCCGGTCTGAAATAGTTTTCTTTCTGATCCTTTGTTTCAACAATCGTTTCGGTCTCTAAAAAATTCCGGTAAATCTGACTATCCAAATCTTTGCGGTCGGTAATGATCAAAAATGACCAATTGCCTAAAACCTTCCGATGAATCTTTTTGGAGAAGAAAATCATCGAATACGATTTACCTGAACCCTGGGTATGCCAGAATACACCCAATTTTCCTTTGTTATTTTCCTTATTCTGAAGTGCAACAATCGCATTATTCACCCCTAAATACTGGTGGTTCTTGGCAATGATCTTTACTTTGTTTTTATAATACAACACAAAATTTTCGAAGTAATCAATCAGGCGATCTTTCTGACACAGACCTTCTCCAAATATTTTAAGGCTCAGGTGTTCGCCTGTTCGCTCACTTTCCTTTTCAATCTCATCCCTGGTAGGTTGGTCATGGGTAATAGAGGTATCGGTTAACTTTAGCCACGAGAAAAAATGATCCCATGGTGCATTAAAACTACCCACGCGGGTTTGAATGCCGTTTGAAATACAAACGAATAAATTGAACCAGAATAACTGGGGAATATCTCGTTGATAGTCTTTTAGATTTTTATCGTAACCTGTCTTTACCTTTTCCGTTGCATTCTTCAATTCGATCATTACCAACGGCAATCCATTCACATACAACAACAAATCGGGCCGGCGCGTAATACTTTCGGTTTGTTGATATTCAATGCTTAATTGTGATACAAGCAAAAAATCGTTATCGTTGACCGGGCTAAAGTCGATGATTTTCACGTAGTCGTTTACTTCTTTGCCTTCCTTATTTTTATAATCTACCTGAACGCCGTTTTTTATCAGTTCATACACTTCCTTATTGGCCAGTACGGGCAGCATAATTGCCCGACTTTTGGTGATTTCGCTTAATGCATAATCGATGCACGATTCGGGCAATTGCTTATTTAAATGTTGCAAATTGCTTTTTAGCCGATCGGAAAGAACCACATCTTTCAGGCTTTTCCGGCCCAAAAGTTGTTTTTCCCATGCATTTATATGCGTGTAGCCCAATTGTTCGGCAAAGTAATTTATGTCAGCAAGTTCAATATGCGATTCGTTTAGGTAGGCCATCGTTAGGATATGAGAATTAAATATTCGGTAATGTACGATTATTTTTCACTGTTCATTTTAGCAATTTCCAAAGCCCGGTGCAATTTATCGGCAAACCATTGTTTTGATGGTAATTCGGTTAGATACTGAGCCACTTTTATTTCCTTTTGATCGAGCATCAAAAGTTCAATATGTTCGGTATTTCCTTCGCTGCAAAGCAATAAGCCAATGGGCATTTCTTCGCCTGGCTGCATTTCGTGTTTCTGTAGCCAGCGGAGGTAAAGTTCCATTTGCGCTTTGTGCCTGGGCTTGAATTTGCCCAGTTTCAAATCGATGGCGACCAATCGCCTAAGCTTTCGGTGATAAAAAAGCAGGTCTAAATGATAGTCCACGGCATCGACTGGAATTCGTTTTTGACGTTCTACGAAGGCAAAACCGTTGCCCAATTCGAGGATAAACTGCTCAAGGTTTGCAACCAACGATTCTTCCAAATCTTTTTCGGAGTAGGTATTTTTTAGACCCAAAAAATCGAGCACATAGGTGTTCTTAAAAAACAGATCCGGATTAATGGTATCCTCTGTTTTTAGCGCTTGTAGTGCCTGATGTATTTGTTCTTCCGGTTTTTGGGCAATGGCCGTACGCTCGAAAAGCATTTTATCCATTTGCTCAGCAAGGGTTCGGGTATTCCACTGCTGATTGATCGCCATTTCAAGGTAAAACTGCCGTTTTATTGGATCATTTTCATAGGCTATGGTCTTTAGATGTGTCCAACTCAATTGTCTCCGCACTGCATAGAGAATTTGTTCTTCATCAATTGTCTCCGCAGCGCGGAGACAATGTCTTACATGTTTCTCTCCCCAACCTTTTCCGAAATTAGCAGTAAGCAAGTCGGCCAGGTTCGCGATAATTTGCTTTCCATAGACGGCACGATTACCCTCCAATACAAATTCATTGATTGATTTACCAACTTTCCAATAGAGAAGTGTAAGTTCCGCATTTGCCGTAACCGCCACCCTCGTCTTTGCCTGGCTAATTAGCGATGCAATACTACCATAAAGGTTTTGAACTTCGTTTACTATCAATTTATCTGTCATCTGTCAGGAATTTTAGTTTTTTATTATAACCTGAAAAATTGTTGCGACAGTGTCGCAAGTTAGTTCCATTTATTTTATAGCCTGATAATTAACTTCAGGTTCCGCGGCTAGTGATAAACCAGCCTCGTCTTCCTCCACCAAATGCTCCACACTTAGCTTGCCGCTGATCAACCGTGGCAACAATAAATCACGCGTTTGCTGGAGAAGTTGGTTTTTCTGCATCAATACTTTAATTTCTTCAAACAGAGGAATTTCAATGAGCTCAAATTTCTTTAATATATTGACTTCCGGTTTTAAATACGCTGAATTTTTAATAATATCTTGACTGATATTTTGCTGAGCCGCTCCCATACTCAAATTTAGGAAATCTGTCTGTTTTGACTTCAAGTAATGGAACAAGTATGGAAAAGAATAGTCCTCTTTCATTTTTGGTAAAAAAGCACAACAAGCTTGATTTGTTGAAGCAGACTCAGTTAAAATTCCTAATTGACCTAAAGTGGATTTCCTGCCTTCTCCATGCACGCCGCCATACATTCCCATTAAGATTGTATGTGGAGGGAAAATTTTAGCAGATGAATTTTTAAGTGCATTCTCAGTTATTTTCTCCTCTGTTGAAAAAACAAATGATCCTAAAAGTTCTTTAGTCTTAACCCAGTTAATATTTCCTTCAATATAAAAAGCTTCATTTGTTCTTGATGGAGTTCCACCAGAAGAAGTATTAAAAATATCACTAATCTTAACTTGCTGCCAATTCCCCGGCAACGCTCCCTTTGTTCCATGAGCCACTTTTTCATCTTCATTATTAAAAAAGTTGGATTTCTCGTACCCCGGAAAACGTAACCGCACAAACCACTCTTTATAAATCTCTTCGGTCATCTCTTCCAATAGCATGATGCGCTGCTTGTTGTTTTCAATCAGTTCGTCGTATGCAGATAGAACGGAGGCAATTTTGCTCCGATATTGTTTTTTTGGTACTTTAAGTTTTAAAGAATGAATATGATTCCTATTTAATGTGGGATTAGCAGCACCAGCATCAAATTTCTCAAAATGAAGAACCTGTAATAAATAGTAGATGAATTTAGGATCATTCCCTTTGAAATCTTTGACCCACAATGATGTATCGTGTGGCCAATAATTTTCAGAAGTGAAGTAAACTTTTCCTAAAGTTCCTTTCCTTCCAATAACAACACCTGGCCCTTTAACCTTAAATTCATCGTGATAACTTGATATTCCACCAGAAGAAATAACAGGTACGCAACCGCTTTTTTGCTCCTTTTCAGTAATATCAAACCCTCTTTGTAAGATAATTAAATCGTCTAATCGTACTTCCTCTATCATACCAAAAGTGATTTAATGCTTTTCTCAATTTCCAATTCTAGCGACAATGCACTTTTTCCCAATTTTTGAAGTTCAGTATATTTAGCTATTATCTTGGTTTTAAAATCTGCTACACTTGTATTGTCATCTTCAATCTCCACTCCCACATATCTCCCGGCATTCAATGAATAATTCTGTTCATCGGCATATTCCTTCTTATCAGCCACTTTGCACAAGCCAACCACATCGGTATATTTTGCATCGGGAAAACGGCTTTGCAACCAGGTTATATTAGAGAGCCAATAAGCAGCATTTTCGGCGGATTTGGAATAGGCTTGCAACGCCTCTTCGGCTGTTTTGTCAGCATGTCCTAAGTTGGCTTCGGTCCAGGCGTTGTCGTTTTTTTGTTTCAGGTATTTATCGGCCAGTTTCCAAAGTTCAATTAAATTATCAATGTCTTGTTTAAGTGCATCGACATCGTATTGGTTTTGAGTCACATCCCAGTTCAAATGAAAAGCGGCTTGTAGTTGGGCCCCGTTTTCGAGTGGCGTCTGGTCTATCGGGAATAGCAGGTTATCCAGCACTAAATCATTTTCAACAGGTGCAATTGGCGAATAGTTATTTAGCCGGTTAAAAAAATCAGCTTCGTTTAAAAAGTTACGGTTTACAACAGAGAGCTTTTCTTTTACCCCGGCTGCACCTAGCGAAGCGCTGTAGTTTTTTAATCCATTCAATACTTTACCACGCAACTGTGTCAACTTCTTTTTCTTGTGTTGAACTGTTTCCAAAGCTTTTAAGGCATTGAGCATATAATGGTTTATCAACTCCAAATAGCGTTCGGTTTCGCCGCGGTAGAGCCGCACAATTGCCGTAAGATTCTGAATATGTTCTTCTTTCCACTCGCGCTGGGCACGGTTGATCTGGTGGTATGTGTTCCGCGCATCGAGAAAAAGAATTTTGTCTTTACGGTAGGAGGTGGCTTTTTGCTTGTCGAAAAACCAAAGCGTTGCAGGCAATGTGACCGTAAAAAACATATTTGAAGGCATCGAAACCATACAATCGACCATTCCGCTGTCGACAATCTTTTTACGAATATCGTATTCCGAGTTCCCGGCATCCGAAGCCGAGTTAGCCATTACAAAACCGGCCCTTCCTTTCTCGTTAAGTGACGTGGCAAATAACGAAATCCACAGGTAGTTCGCATCGGTTATGCTGTCGTCGGGGTTTTTGCCTTTGTTTTTGGGCAAACCATATTTGTAAAAACGTTCGTCACCTTTTACAGTGCTCTCCTTCACCGATTTCACATTAAACGGAGGATTTGCCATCACAAAATCGAACTTTCCGAGGCTCTCGTAAGGATCGCCTTCGTAAGAATTGGTCTCTGTAATTTCACCACGTATATTATTGACCATCAGATTCATCTTTGCCAGACGAGCCGTTTCTCCCATATACTCCTGACCGTACACATAAATATCGCTAAGGTCGTGATTGGCTTCTTTTACAAATTTCGCACTCTGCACAAACATACCGCCCGAACCACAAGCCGGGTCGAAGATTTTACCCGCATACGGCTCAATTACCTCAACAATAAACCGTACTACAGAAGTAGGTGTGAAAAACTCACCCCCTTTTTGACCTTCGCTCATCGCAAATTCGCCCAGGAAATACTCATAAATCTTCCCAAAAATATCACCCGTGGCACCTTTGGGAATATCGGAAAATGTCTTGAGTAATTGAGGAAGTATGTCGGCTTTCTTCTTTTCAATTTCAAAAAAAGATTCTTTGGGCAAAACATTTTTAAACTTCTCGTCCTGGTACTCCTCTATTCCTTCCATTGCTTTGCGCAATGCAATTGCCATACTTTGCTCGCCGGGTAGGTTCAACAAATAATCGTAACGGGCATAGTCAGGCAAATAAAACCCACACATTGACAGGGCTATCGACTCAATAGGTCGTTCCAGCCGGGTTCCCTTATTGGTTTCGAATTCTTTTAAAATTTCGGATTCGTATTGTTCATATTTGTTATCTGCAAATCGCAGGAAGATCAATCCAAGTACTGGAACTGCGTAATCAGCAGCCTTTAAACCGCCATAAGCCCTTAGCGAATTGGCCGAAGCCCAGAGATCGTTTCCTAATTTTTTTAATTGTTCGTTGGTCATTATTACCCGTATCTGAAATATAAAAAGTTTTTCAAATGTACTATAATCATTTCAGATGAGGACGAAAATCAAACATCATTGAGCTACTAAAGATAAGGTCAACGGGATACATCTCAGTTTTCCTCACGTCCGAAGGTGAAACGATTCAGGAAAGCTAAACGCATAAAAGGATTCCAGCCCTACAGAACCCCTACCATTCCGTAGGGCAATTAATAACTTTAAAAAATCTAAAGGTAGTGACCCAATATTTCTTTCTATCAAAAGTTCGGGTGTAAGATCTTATAAAGTTGATTATTAGATTTCAACAAATACGCAGGATGCCTAATATTCAACGTTTTAGTGGTACAATGAGTCATCCAAAAATACTCAGAATAAAATAAAAAATGCTGTTGGAAAAACAATTTTTAAAAATCATCCTATCATAATAGCAACTTCAAAAAATGGTGCTGATTAAGGGAGCGTATTGAGATAGGTAATGATTTTACCTTTATTCTATTAAACTGCAATTCCATTGCGTGGTTTCTTTATACTTGTTACATTTCTTTACATAATCTTCAATGCGATCGAAACGACCCAGAAGGACGTATTATTTGTTGCCAACAACTGTATTGTCTACAAAACATAATCTCATTTGACTAAAACATTATCCTAATATCTTTGTTGACAATTTTATAGCAAGAAATAAAATGGACAAAATACCTATAAGACATATTAAAGCAGGACACAAAGAGCCGGATTTTTCTGAAAGCTTTGGCATACGCGATGTTGGGGATTTACTTGCAGGAAAAGACATGTTTCAGGAGCTCCACAGACATGATTTCTTTCATATTCTGGCTTTGGAAAATGGAACAGGTAATCATGAGATCGATTTTTCATCCTTCGAAGTTTGCGATCATTCTGTCTTCTTCATGCGTCCGGGCCAGGTACATCAGCTTTCTTTGCAAGTTGGAAGTACAGGATACCTGATGGAATTTAAGATTGATTTCTATTTCCCCCATGACAAAGTATCAAGTCAGCTTTTACGCAAGGCCAGTAATAAGAACCTTTACCATCTTGATGCCAATCAGTTCAAAAAGTTACATTCTATATTGACATCTATTTTTCAGGAATATACTGACAAACAGGAAGGATATCATGAAGTCATAAAAGCGAATATGGGAATTTTCTTTATCGAACTTATACGGAATCAGCAGGATAGCAAAGTCCTATCGAATAATAGCACTCCTTATAATCAGGAACGCCTTGAGGAATTTTTAGAACTTTTGGAGACTCATATTTTTAGCCAAAAGCAAGTGTCACAATATGCTGATATTTTGAATCTTTCCTCCTTTCAACTTAATGCAATCACTAAAGCAACGTTGGGTAAAAACTGCTCAGAACTCATTAATGAATATGTTATCTTGGAGTCCAAAAGGTACCTTCTTGCAACATCAAATCAGGTAAACCAAATTGCAGATCATCTTGGTTACGAAGACATTTCCTATTTTACAAGGTTTTTTAAAAAACATACTGGATATTCACCTGAGGCCTTCAGAAACAATTTCAAATAAGTCCTATTCAACTTCATTTTTGTCCTATACTGCAAATTACATGGGGAAGTATCTTTGCTGAATAAATAATACAAGTATTCAGCATGAAAACGAAAATGAAATTAATTGCATCATTAAAGATATGGGTAGTAATCTATCCATCAATCACATTGTTTTTTTACCTGTTCGGGCAAACATTATCCGCACTGCCATTGTACCAAAGGACTTGCATACTAACACTTACTTTAGTTCCTTGGATCATGTTTGTTGGTGTACCATTTGTGGATTTAATCGTCCGCCTGTTTTTACCTAAAAATGGCAAAGGATAAGGCAGGATAAAAGTTGCCGGTAAACCTCTGCCACATCTTCCAGACGCGAATTGATCAGGCAAAGTACACTCCGTATGACAGCAGGGGCATTACGATTCCCTTTATTAAAATTAACAAAACATAATAGAATGACAGATAGTAAACAATTTGATGTTATAATCGTTGGTGGTAGTTATTCAGGACTTGCTGCGGGTATGGCTTTGGGCAGGGCTTTAAGACAAGTTTTGATTATTGATAATGGCAAGCCATGTAACAGACAAACGCCTCATTCGCATAACTTTATCACCCAAGACGGAAAGACACCTAAAGAAATTGCAACTCTTGCAAGGCAGCAAGTAGAAATGTATAAAACAGTAACATTTTTCAACGGTTTGGCGACAAACGGAGTTAAAACCGAAAACGGATTTGAAATTCAGACAGCAACAGGTGAAACATTTGGGGCAAAGAAATTAATTTTCGCAACGGGTATAAAAGATATAATGCCCGGTATTGAGGGATATGCCGAATGCTGGGGAATTTCTGTTTTACACTGTCCTTATTGCCACGGATACGAAGTAAGAAATGAAAGAACTGGCATTTTGGGCAACGGAAAATATGGTTTTGAGTTCTCTATGCTCATTTCAAATTGGACAAAAGACCTTACACTTTTTACCAACGGAAATTCTACTTTGACAGATGAACAAACCGCTAAGCTTAAAAGGCACAATATAAAAATATCAGAAACAGAAATTAAAAAGTTGGAGCATTCTAACGGAAATATTCAAAATGTCATTTTCTCCGATGGAACAAAATCTTCGATCAAAGCCATTTATGCTAATAGTCTTTTTGAGCAACATTGTCCAATTCCAGAAACGATGGGGTGTGAATTGACGGAACAGGGATACATTAAGGTTGATCCTTTGCTACAGACCACTTTTCATGGAATTTATGCCAGCGGTGACAATACTACGCGTATGCGCACGGTAGCAAATGCTGTAGCTATGGGTACAACAGCAGGAATAATGGTAAATAAGGAAATAATTGAAGAAGAATTTTAAATGCTAATTTTAAAAAAACAGAATATGAATTTCGACATACAAGCGCAAGTTTGGGATAAAGACCCGAAAAAAATTGAAAGAGCAAAAGTAGTGGCAAGTGAAATAATCAATTTTATACAACCGAATCAGAAACTTAGTGCTTTTGAATTTGGATGTGGCACAGGATTACTAAGTTTCGAACTAAAAGATTCCTTCGATAGAATTACTTTGGCTGATAATTCTGAAGAAATGATAAAAGTTTTAAAGGAAAAAATTCAGGTTGCAGGCATCAAAAATTTCGATCCACTATTAATTGATCTACTTGAGGAAGATATTAATTTACCAATGCAGGATGTAGTTTATACTTTAATGGCTCTTCATCATATGCCTGACATCAAAAAAACCTTGAAAACATTCAATTCAATAATAAAACAAAATGGATACTTATGCATTGCGGATTTAGTAAAAGAAGATGGGTCATATCATACGCATGAAAGTGATTTTAATGAACAAAACGGATTTGACAGGAAAGAATTAACAGCGATATTACTAAATAGCGATTTCAATGTAATGTTTTATAATGTGTGCTATGTAATTGAAAAGGTAGTGAGTAATGAAGTTAAAAAGTATCCTCTGTTTTTAATGATATGTAAGAAAGCATCAAACTGATATCATAAGGTCATTGGATGTAGTCTGGGTGTTTTCTTTATTGAATTTGTTAGGCATCGGTAGAATTGAAAGAGCACCTCTCAATAACACGCTATACCCGCATAAACTGATTGAGGAATTGTTAGAATTTTTATGAAACACTTATTTCCATCCCAAAGATAGTATCTCAATATGCAGACTT
>JBAXOA010000026.1:0-45129 GCA_037133495.1 Mariniphaga sp.
ACATGTCTGCACTTCGAAAACGAGGCATCCAGGAAAACTCTTCACCTATCATGGAAATCGTCTCCAAACCACAAGGCATCCACCCCCTTTTCAATCAGCTTCAGACCAATTTGTATCTGAAAATCGGCACATGCTTCGAACAGCGGAATCACGTATTCTGTCTCCATCATCATATCGATCAGTAATTTCTCCATCCCAACCAATTGATGCGCCAACGAAAATACAGTAACCTCAATGTCTCCAATAATCACGAAATCATTTTTATATTTTTTCACCAGCGCTTCTGCATCCCGGAAGCGGCCCGGTGCATCCGGAGCCGGAAACCGGTAAGCCAATATATCGTTGCAGGTTTCGGCATGAGCCAAAGGATAATCCACAACTTCGACATAAATATCTCCCTGGCGCATTCGCATTTGATATTCGTTCAACCACGTGCCGTCAGCCGCTTTCTGAATCTGATAATCATCAGAAACGGAAGCTCCGGTGATTACGACATCACTTCCCATGGTTATGCGTAACTCATTGGCGCTTATCCGATAAGTCACATCTTCGTAAAGGTTTTCAGTATAGTGAACGGGGATATTGAGTATTTTGCCAAAATGATCGGCCAGATTTCTGCAAAGATCAAATTGTACCGGTACATGGTCGGGGGCGCCATCCATCCGTTTGAAAGCTTTTAAGACACGTTCTCTTGAGTTCATTGATGCTGGTTTTAACTCAAAAATACGTTTAAAATTAATTACTTAAACGAATGAGATATCTAAAAGTAAAATATATATTTGTTTGGTTCTAACACTTATCATTATGACAACATCACGCCGGACATTTCTAAAAAACAGTGCGGTTCTCCTTGCCGGGACTACCCTTCTATCTAAAACTGCCTTTGCAGCATCCAGGCCATCCGAAATCGTAGGACTCCAGCTCTACTCAGTGAGGGATGATATGAAAAAAGACCCGATCGGGACCCTGACTCAGGTGGCAAAAATCGGATATAAACATGTTGAGCATGCCAACTATGTCGACCGTAAGTTTTATGGATTTACACCCAAAGAGTTTAAAAAAGTTCTTGATGATCTGGGGCTGAAAATGCCCTGCGGTCATACCGTAATGAATTCGGGTCATTGGGATGCTGAGAAAAAAATATTCTCAGACTCATGGAAATACACTATTGAAGACGCCGCTTTTATGGGACAAAAATATGTGATCAGTCCCTCAATGGATCAAAATATGCGCAAATCGTACGATGATATGGTACGGTATATGGATATTTTCAATCAGTGCGGTGTGCTATGTCAAAAATCCGGAATGAAATTTGGATACCACAATCACTCTTTCGAATTCAGCCAGAAATTAAATGATATCAAAGTATTTGATATTATGATGCAAAAAATGGATCCAAAACTCGTTATAATGCAATTGGATATTGGTAATATGTACATTGGAGGAGCTAAAGCACTCGATATCCTGGGTCAATATCCCGGCAGGTTTGAAATGCTTCATGTCAAAGATGAGATTGAAGTTGCTACTGCTGAAAAATACGAAAGTTCAATTCTCGGGAAAGGCATCATCCCAGCCAGGGAAGCAATCGACCTTGGACGCAAGATTGGAGGAACATCAGTCTTTATCGTTGAGCAGGAGTCATATCAGAACCAAAAAACCCCTCTCGAATGTGTGAAAGAAGACTTCGAAATAATGAAAAAATGGGGATATTAATCATTGCTGATTCAGATATACTTAAACTCAAAAATGCTGATTGTCGTCTCGCCTTCCAAAACACTTGAATTTGAAAAACCAATTATTATTGAATCGTTTACTCAGCCTCAATTTATAAAAGAGGCCTCTGGTTTAATTAAGCTGCTGCGAAAATTCAGTGTTGATCAGCTTATGGAATTGATGGATATCAGTCCTAAGCTTGCCCGGCTTAATCAGGAAAGGTACTATTTGTGGCAGCCTGAATTTACTGCAGAAACTGCCCGACCCGGACTATTCGCATTTAGGGGCGAGGTTTACACCGGTCTTGATGCCGATACGCTTACGCCTTCAGATATTGGGCTGGCACAAAGTCAGCTCAGGATTCTTTCCGGTTTATATGGTGTGCTACGGCCACTTGATCTGATCAGACCTTACCGTTTGGAGATGGGTTCCTCTTTGGCAGTGCCACGATACACCAATCTTTATGATTTCTGGCAGAAGAAGATCACGGCTAAAATCCGCGAGGATCTTGATCGAAGTAATTCAAATCTGCTGATTAATCTGGCGTCGGTGGAATATTTTAAAGCAATCGACACCAAGAAGCTGAAAGCAGAGATTATTTCACCTGAATTCAGAGAGCGAAAAGCGGGTACTTACAAAATTGTGTCCATTTTTGCAAAGAAAGCACGTGGGATGATGACCCGTTTTATTATTCAAAACGAAATTTATTCGGAAGAGCAGTTGCAGGCTTTTGATGATGATGGCTATTGCTTTAATAACAGGCTCTCTGAAAAAGGGAAACCTGTATTTACCCGAGGTTGATCAAAGCCGGTTAAAACTTTCGTTTGATGGATGGAGGCAGCTTCAATAAACAACTTAACCTCATTTCAAAAAATCGTTTCCTAATGATTTATATTCACTCTTTGACAACACATAATTGTAGAAGATAACGTTCCAAATGCGATACATCCGGCTTGGATGATCGGTATGAAATGTAAAGATCGGGACGTATCAGGAAGCATCCATAATTTGTGATCCCCATTTTTTTGAATGATTCACTCGTATTTGAATTAGAAGGAACAATCTGAACAGAAAGAAACGCTGAATACTTTTCTGCTATCTTTAGAATCGGTGCCTGATTTGACTTTGAAAAAATCATTAGATGATAAGATGCGCCATCTACATGATCCTGAATGCTAATATATTGCCCATACTCCCAATACCGCAAATAGGGCAGCCTGTCCCCTGGTTTGGGTGCACAGGAACGGAAGCAACCCAGAGAGGTTTGATGCGAAAAAGAATTCTTCCGATATTGGACCCCAATTTCCGATATTCTTTTAAAAACAAAATTACTAATGACTTTTTGTTTTATCATTAACGGTAAAACCGGCCTAAGAATAAATGGCAAGGCATAAACACGAACGCATTTTAAAATAAAGTTCCTGCTTGTCAAAAAATTAAATGCGCGATGTGTAACACGGACCACGTTTTTGGCAATCACTTCCCTCTCTGCAGAATAAGAATTAAGAAGTGCCGGCTTTACTTTACCGGTAATGACCATTTCAAGTTTCCAGGCCAGATTGTAGGAATCCTGCATTCCTGTATTCATCCCTTGCGCGCCAACCGGGCTGTGAATATGTGCTGCATCACCTACAAGAAAGCATTTGTTTTGTCGAAAAGTTTGAGCGCATCGCTCGTTAACCTGAAATGCAGAAAACCACCCGGGCTGGCTGATTTTGACATTAATCCGTGTTTTATCAGCAATATCTTTTGCAATATCTTTAAAATAAAGCGGTTTTTTTATTGCCTGTTTGCTTGAAATAACACCATCGATTCGCCATCTCCCATCGGTCAAGGGAAAAAATCCTGCTGTAGTTTCCTCAGAAAATGAGAAGCAGATCTGATCAGACTGAAAATCTGCCTCACTGATACAATCGGTCACAAAAAGGGAAATAGGATCGGATGTTCCGGCAAAATGTATTTTCAATTGCTTTCTCACCGTACTATGTGCACCATCGGCTGCAATTAAATATTTTGTTCTGATGACTTCTGTCACACCATTAGGGCCGATCAAAAAGGAGGTAACGCCATCCGCATCCTGGATGAACCGGTTCAATTCCGTTTCCCTTTCAACAGAATGGCCATATTTATAAATATAATCATGCAATATTTGTTCCGTTTTTGATTGCTCCAGCATCAGCAAATAAGGGAATTGGGTAAGATCCTTCCCGATATCTTTAACAGTAAGAATAACTGATTTCGTTCCATTGAAAACGAGTTTTATTTCATTGGCGAGAATTCCATT
The DNA here is from genome assembly GCA_037133495.1 of Mariniphaga sp. Taxonomy (GTDB): domain Bacteria; phylum Bacteroidota; class Bacteroidia; order Bacteroidales; family Prolixibacteraceae; genus JAAFHB01. Next base: position 3,998 of record JBAXOA010000026.1, read on the forward strand.
CTCAATAGCAGACTGGGCAATTCCCATCTGGTGAAATATTTCCAGACTTCTGGCTTGAATGATTAATGCCCCTGAATACTGAACGCCACAGGATTTTTTATCAATTATACGAAAAGGGATGTTGCGAAGCGCTAACTGACAGGCCATCATTAATCCTGCCGGCCCGGCTCCTACTATTAACACATCAGTTTCATTCTTCATTCGATCCGACAATTAAAAAGCGGAAGGCCCACTTCCAGCTGACAGAATAATTTGTTATTTGCGCTTTTTGAATCATTTTATGAAGCTCAACCCGTTTAAATGCACGTAATACCGAAACAGGACCATCATTTTTCGACAATTTAGATCCCATTAAAAGATGCGTAATCAATTTTACACCATAATAGGCGATCCAGTGACGATGCAAATCGTTGATGACAAATCCTGTTTTTGAAGAATGCCGGCAGAAGTTCAATAATTCTCCGAGCTCCCCGTCATTTAAATGATGGCAAAATAATGAACAGTGAATGATATCAACTGGGGTATCACTTTTGAGAAAATCACGGTAATCAAGTGCAACGCCTCTTATTTCGGGATAATCCCTGCAATGGCTGACTAGATAGTTAATGGCTTCCGGATTAAAATCTACTCCGGTCAGCTCTACAAGATATCCATTAGCTCTGGCCCATTTGGCAATCCCCAGCATCATATCGCCACTACCACATCCCAAATCAACAATACGATACCGTTTATTTTTATCGGTTACCAATTTTTTAATGCCTTTTATTGATATGGCACGTCCACCCAAAACCCGGTTAATAAAATCGAGTTCACCTAAATTTTTGTGGAGCATTTCCACTTGAATGTCGGTATTATCCAACATTTCAGACTCAGAGGAACGGTGTTGAAATTTATTCACAATATTTTAAAAGGAGAGTGTCAATACTTATTCCCGGGCCAAAACCCATCGAGAAGATCGTCTCATTGGGTTCATGCTGAGCCTGCATAACCTCGTTCAATACGAACAGGATTGTAGGAGACGACATATTCCCATATTCATTTAATATCTTATACGAATACTGCATGTCAGCATCTTTGAGTTGCAATTGCTTTTGAATGATATCCAGTATTTTCCTTCCACCCGGATGGATTGCCCATTTACCTATTTCTGCAGCTTTAATATTAAATTTATTTTCTGCCCTCAGGATAAGATCACTTATCTCATTTGCAATAAATTCAGGGACCCTGGCATCCAAAACCATTTCAAAATTAAGGGGAGTAATATTCCAGCATATCAGATCTTTCCCTTTGTTCAGAATCAGGGAAAAGAACCCGCTGATATTTAGCCCTCTGTTTTGCTGCAAGGAAGATGAATCCGAAACGATCGCGACGGCTGCAGCCCCGTCACCAAAAATAGTATTGGATAATAAGTTATCGTGATTATTCTTAGGCTGGAAATGAAGGGTGCATAACTCCACGCAAACGATCATTACCCTTGCATGTTGATCGGTTTTGGCAATCATATCCCCCAATTTTAATGCGTGCATCGCCGCATTGCATCCCATAAAGTTAATGGCGGTATGAAAGATGTCGTCCGGTAAATTTAACTGCTCAATTAATTCGGCATCGATTCCGGGTGCATATAATCCGGTGCATGTAACAGTGATTAAATGAGTAATTCCAAACTCTTCAATGGTAGTTCCTATTTTCTCCAGCGACCGGTGAATAGCTTCAGCGGCAAGTGAAACTGCATATTTTTTAAATTGCTCCAGTCTTTTCTCAACGGTAACCGTATTTTGTAAACCCCCAAAAAAAATGTTTTTACCATTTTCCTTATCGAAATCTGAAATAACTGAATAGCGCTTTTTTATGCCGCTTTGGTGAAACAATATTTTCAGTTTACGTGAGGCGGAATCATCGTTATAGGCAGCGCACATATATTCCAATATCTTACTTTGTCCGGTTCCGTAATCAGGCACAGCGGTTCCAAGGGAGATAATTTTGCTCATTATCAGAACCAGGTATAAAGATTGTTTAGAATCAGCACTAAAAAATACAAATTCATACAGGTTGAGGTATAAAGATTCATTTGCATAGTATTTTCAAAATTTGCGTTTCCAGTATCCCGGAGAACTTTTTTAAACCAAATTCCCAACCTTGCAACCACGGGGAACATAATGATTAAAAATATTACAAGTGAAACTGGCTGACTTTTCATATTGAAATAATAAAACAAGAGAGTGGCTGCGAATGAAAATAAAATTGCCGAAAATACGAAGGTGCCAATGTAGCCCAGTTTATAGCTTAAGCTGATCACGCCATCTTTTTTATCAGCTTCATGTTGATAAATCTGTGTAAGCGGATAAATACTTCCAATAAATAAGCTGGCCACAGTCAGGCAAATTATATGATTGAGTGTAAAGAACCCGGCCGGAGAAAACGCGGATATTGCCGAAGATGCCGTCAGATAAACAAAGGCACCTTGGAAAATAAATACTGTCATAAATCCAATAAAGGGATATTTTTTTAATCGCAAATTTCTGTAACTATATGCCCTTGAGACAAGTACAAAGACAAATACAAACAAAGCAAAGTAAAATGAAATGAACAAACCGCCTCCAACGCCGATAATATCCATGAGCAGGGTAGCATAAAATAATTTAGGGGAAACTTTAGGCGGGTGTTTTAATCCGCCAATGCTCGTTTCGTCTTTGTCTTGATAACTGTTGTAGCCATTGCTGGAGGGGAAAATAAGCAAATGCAAAATCAGGAAGGCTGCCAGGGTAGAAGGCCAGTTAATGGCATTTGCCTGACTTAATGCGAATAAGAAAACAGGCATTAAAAAAAAGGAAAACGGAAATCTCAGGTGCTTTACAGTGCTGGTGTCAAACCACGAAATAATTTGCATATTTAAATTTGCTTATATTCTAAACTAACAAACTTAAATCCTTAATGTTTTGATTGTTATTAACTGTTTATCCAGTTTAAATTAACTTAAGAGGTTGTTTCAGAAAGCCAATATTAACTTCTATCCATCAGATGACAAATTGAGGTCAATAAGGCCTTTTGAAACAACCTCACGTTGATAAAATCAGATTTACATCTGATATGGAGATCTCATCTCTCTGATGTATAATTTATTGGCTTCCAAATCACCGACAACTTCCCCAGCCTTCGGATCCCAGGTTACTTTTCGACCTGTGCGGATCGCCATATCCCCCATGTGACTGATCGTATCGGAGATGATTGCTTCGTCGAGAGGGCACAATTCAGCTTCATTTCCTCTGACTACAGATAGAAACCGCCTGCCCATAGTATTGGTCTCGCCTTTTATGCCACCTTGCCCATTTTTTGAAAAATTCAGTTTCTCATTGATCTCTGGAATATCAGATTGCGCCGATGAACGACTAAGCGAAATCCATCCTTTTGAACCATAAAAAGTAGTGCCGTTCCCTTCTTTTTTAATACGATGATCCAGCATTCCTTTCCCGGCAACATCAGTACTTACAAAATGCAGTTCAAGCCCATTCTGATATTTGCAATTCACATCCCATGATAAAATATTGTTATACAACCCTCCGGCCGGCCAATACTGACCACTCCCTTCGCAACTGTAATTGCCATTAACTTTATCTTTCAAAATCCAAACCAATATATCCAAAGGATGAGCACCCCAGCCGGCTAAAAATCCTATGCTGTAATCATTGTTGAACCACGAGCTGTTGTTCGTCACACGATCGGGACAATATGGCCTCAACGGTGCAGGACCAGACCATCTTTCAAAATCAAAATCTGCAGGAACCGGAACTTCGTTACAGACTGGAGAAGGGACATCGTTTTTACCCGGTGCCCAAACATCTGCACGACTGATTTCACCGATGGCACCGTTCCGGATCAGATCGTAACCCAGTTTCATGTGCGCCTCGGTACGCTGTTGTGTTCCATAATGAAATTTCACATCGTGAGCTTTCAACTCCTTCGCGAGCATCATATTTTGGGGATAACTCAAACCAAGCGGCTTGGCCAGCATGATGTGCTTACCTGCCCTTGCAGCTTTAATAGCAGCCAAAACATGCCAGTGATCGGGTGTGGTGATGTGAACAGCATCGATATCTTTACGCGCAAGCAACTCATCCATATCCAGATAGGTTTTACACTGCTCCGATGTGAAGTTGTTCTCCTTATAGAACGTATTGATCTTATTTGCCACGTTCTCACGACGATCTTTAAAAGTATCGCATACAGCAATATTCATAGCCTCTTTAAGTGGCAAAAAGTATGACATTAGCTCGCCGGTTCCTCTATCCCCCACTCCAATATGGCCTACAACAACCCGGTCATTGGCACCTTTCCAGTTGGAACAAGAACCAAGTACTGTTGGCAGTATTGCTGCTCCTATAACCCCTTTTACCGACCGCTGAACAAAATTTCGGCGCGATATCTTTGCTTTATTCACATTTTCATCTTTCATTTTCTGTTGTTATTAAGTTTTTTAGAATCGTTGTTTATTGAAAAGAAGCCTACACAAGATAAGGAGACCTCATCTCTCTGGTATATAATTTATTGGCATCCAAATCGCCAATTACTTCACCTTTTTTCATATCCCAGGTAACTTTGCGTCCGGTCCGAATCGCAATATCCCCCATGTGACTGATAGTATCGGAGATCATGGCCTCGTCGAGGGGGCTTAGTTCTTCCTCTTTCCCTTTGATAACCGACAGAAACCGGCTACCCATCTTATTATTTTCGCTGTCGATCCAACCTTGCTTATTCTTCGGAAAGTTATTCAGTTTCTGATGAATTTCCGGGATATTTGATTCTGCAGACGAACGGCTGAGCGAAATCCATCCCTTTGTTCCATAAAAGGTGGTTCCGTTGGTCTCCTTCTGGGTCCGATGGTTAAGCATCTCCTTCAAAGCTACATCATCGCTAACAAAATGAACTTCGAAACCATTCTGATACTTGCAATTTACATCCCACGCCTTGATATTATCGTACAAACCACCGGCAGGCCAATATTGACCCTGCCCTTCACAGCTGTAATTACCGTTTACCTTATCCTTTGCCATCCAGACCAAGATATCCAAAGGATGAGCACCCCAGCCGGCTAAAAATCCGATGCTGTAATCGTAGGTGTACCACGAGCCTATGTTAGTCACCCGTTCGGGGCAATAGGGTCTCAACGGTGCCGGACCAGACCAGCGTTCAAAATCAAAACCAGCGGGTACAGGAACTTCATTACAAACAGGAGAAGCTCCGCCCGGACCGGGAGCCCAGACATCAGCATGTCCGATTTCGCCGATTGCTCCATTGCGAATCAAATCATAGCCAGCCTGCATATGATCAAATGAACGTTGTTGCGTTCCATAATGAAATTTCACATGATTGTCTTTCAGTTCTTTAGCTAGGATTAAATTTTGGGGATAACTCAATCCCAGTGGTTTTGCGAGCATAATGTGCTTACCTGCCCTTGCTGCTTTAATGGCAGCCAAAAGATGCCAATGATCGGGGGTGACAATATGAACGGCGTCGATATCTTTACGGGCCAGTAGTTCATCCATATCAAGATAGGATTTACATTGCTCCGTAGTGAAATTGTTCTCCTTGTAAAACTTGTTAATCCGGTTGGCAGCATCCTCGCGACGATCTTTAAAGGTATCGCAAACAGCCAAATTCATCGCTTCCCGCAAGGGTAGAAAATACGACATCATCTCTCCGTTCCCACGCGACCCGACACCAATATGGCCCACAACGATCCGGTCGTTAGCCCCTTTCCAGTTGGAACAAGATCCTAGAACTGTTGGCAGAATCGCGGCTCCGATGACCCCTTTTACTGATTGCCGAACAAAATTACGGCGCGAAATCGTTGCTTTATTCACATTTTTATCCTTCATATTCCATAAGAATTAAGTTTATTAAATACTATTGCTTTAAACGGCTCCCAGTTTTTTAAGAAATGCAAAACTCTTCAGAACCGCCTCTTCACCTGCAATTTCAAGTGTCGAATAACCATCAAAACCGGCATTAACCAGCGCATGATAAATGGTTGCGATATCGATTACCCCTTCGCCCAATGCAGTAAGCGACATTCCGCACCCAAATTGGGTTCCGCGCATTTCGATCATCTCCTTCGGAAGATCCTTCCAATGAACATGTTCTATTTTTGAACCAAATTTAGCAATCATCTCCAAAGAATCACCGCCACCTAACCACAAATTTCCGGTATCGAGATTGATTCCCAAAGCTGAGGAATTACAACGATCAAGGACCTCTCCCATTAGTTTTATGGAATCGGTAATATGCCCGTGTGGTTCGATCAGAATCTTCACACCGTAATCTTCAGCAAACTTTAATGGTTCATACAATTTTTCAGCAATCGAAAAAACCGCTTCAGCTGTTGTAAGCGATTTGCCGAAAGGGGTTTTAGGCTCACCATCTGCAGTGATCACATGTTTCACTCCGATAGCTCCCGCCATCTTCACAGCCTTTATAATCTGGGCTGTACCATAACGTGAAGGCGCCGTTGGATCAAGTAAGTTGGCATGAGCACAAATACTTGAAAGACCGAGACCTTTCTGCTCAAACATTCTTTTAATATCAAAAGGGTTGGCGTCGAGGCTCGCCAGGGCAGTGAATCCATATTCTACTCCCAGACAGGCACCATCGGAATTGTCGGTTAAATCACCGCAGCTAAATCCCCATTTTTTGATCTGATCCAATTGATTCTCAAGTGGACTAAAGGGATTAATCAATGCAAAACATCCTACTTTTATTGCCATTGTTTTCTATATTTTTTGGTTCATAAATAATTTTCAAATCACCATGCTATCCGGCTACTGTCTGTTGATATATTGATTGTAATTTTTCTCCAATTTTTCTTTGGAAACCACGCCTGCCAACATCCATGTGCGGTATTTAAGCCGAAGCGTCTCCCCCATTTTCAGTAAAATCTTACCATCGAACAGGATAGCCGGACTGTAATAATAAAATGGAATTTTAGGATCACTGATCACATACCAGCTTGTTTTGGCGGTTGTAAACTTCGGATCAGGGAATATTGACAACCCCACTTTTTCGCCGGTCAGACTATTAAATCCCATGTAAAGCCAGTCGCATTTAGGACATTTTGTGTCATCGGAAGGAGAAATAAGTTCAGGAGCAGTAAAATCCTGATTAAACCTTATGGATAATCCGGCATAACCTCCCCACGACTGACCGCCTGGTTCACCTGGAATCGGCGTACGATCAAGGATAACAGTATCAGCCAGCGACTTGAACAAAAAGTCTTCATCTATAAAATAACTCCCATCGGCTGAAGGGGGAGAAATATGTGTGATCCTCTCCTCTTCAAGAACCGGCTTCTTATCGACGGGATGATAAAGGATTTTCATCCGTATATCTGACGAAAAATCGGGATTTGAATTTATCTTCGTCTCTTTAATTGATGTTATTCCTTCAGTTTTAAACCCTGTTTCAGAAGAACTAAAATTCTTAATATACTCCCAGTAATTGACTCCGTTGATAAATTTCCACGAAAACCATAAACCAAGATGCCAAGGGTGGTCGGGTGGAGAAACACAGGTCAGGTCGGAATTATTTACGGTCAGGGGATGGAAATAAGGTTTCCCGAAACGGTTATTGTAATTGAAGCGCCAGACAATTTCGGATTGGTTGTTCAACGTGAGAGAAGTGTCGGTTTTCGCCCAGCTTAGTTTCTTTGGCAAAAAGGTTTTTGCTGCTCTAAGTTCAAAAGGAATTTCAACCGTTACTTTCCGGCCTGAACACCACTGGGCAGCACGCAACAACAGTGTTTGCAGCCCAGTATTCAAAAGAGCCCGCTCATCATGACCGAACGTTGTGAAAAAACATTTTCCCTTCCCTGTCTGACTAACAAAAAAAGCTTGCGTATCAATAAGATGACCATCCTTTTCATCTTTAGCTGATAATGAACCAATTGACTTCGATCCGGGATAGATATCGGTATTTTCCCACATCTCATCCATAATATAAAATCCTCCCATTCCTTTGGTGATCGAATGGGTTTGATCGAACCCAGAGACTTTTCCACGCGTGGAGGGGCCATGCCTGGTCTCTTTTCCCCATCTGCCGATCCCGATCCGATGGTATGCATCCCAATCATAAAACGAAGATGCACCGGCATGAAAGGATAGCACTCCTCCCCCTTCATTAACAAATCTGAGAAAATCCCTCTCCCATTGATTGCTCATCCTCATTATATTATCCGGCCACGAGTTCCAGTTACTTAATACAAGATCAAATTGTTTAAATGATGAATATGAAAAAGTATCCGGTTTCTCCGTGATGCTGACTGTAAAAAGTCCGGCACTTTTTAGTATTCTGTTCAGTTGAGGAGTTGTCTTTTGCCATTCGTGATTATTTTTTCCGCTAAGGATAATAACTTTGATCAAGCCATCATTGTGGGGCGCAGCTACAACTGTAAGGGAATCAATTGCAGAAAATACGATCAGGAATACTAAAGACAGAAAGATAATTCGTTTCATCAGAAGATAATTTGTTTTTTAATTGCCTGATGGAACACCTATGATATCTTCATTCGTGTTTGCGAAGCGCAGATTCATGGGTGTTTCATCAGTTGTGAGGTTTGAAGTTATAATAATCCGGACAAATGTTCAAAACTCCTGATTGCCTGTTCAATCGTTCCACATTCAACACTAAAAATAATCTCCCGGTTACCCGACTTAACGATATCAATCACGCGTTTCCAGTCAACCACACCATCGCCACATGCACAGCCCACTGGCGTGCCGCTGACCTTCCCGCGCTCGGCATTGCTCTGCGACAGGCTGATATCTTTAGCATGCAAATGAACAAGCCGGTCTTTCACCCTCTCGAGCCATTCGTAAACATCAGAACCGCCTGCCAGATAGCTATTTCCGGTATCAAAATTGATCCCGATAGCCGGAGATTTAACCAGGTCGTAAATGCTGTCGAGACCATCTGGGGTCTTGCTGTACTGTTGATGGGGTTCCAATCCGATTTTTATACCGTGACGTTCAGCCACCATCGAAGCCTCAGTTAGGGTGTAGGTCATCAGTTGATAATCCATCTCTTTGGTAGTCCAGAAAGGTTTTGGACCCTCGTCGGTATTCACTACCGGAGCACCCGCCTGGGCAGCCCACCGAATTGCCATTTTTAAATATTCGACACTTATTTCCGGCTTGCAAAGTGGTGTATGCGATGATAATCCAGACAGTTTAACATTATTTCTGACACATATCTCCTTAATCATCAAAGGATCATCGAAAAGCGATACGGAATGGAAATAACCTGCTTCGCTCAACAATTCTCTGCCAAGGTGCACCATCGGTTCAATGTATTCGTAACCGATTTCGGCGGCCTTTTTTACCCCGTTGGCAAACGACATATCGTGATGCCGGACAAATTCCATATTGATTCCAAGCCTGACATTTCCCTTCATCGCAGTATAGTTTTAATTTATATATTTGTCAAAATCCTTTATCGTGAAATAATTAACTATGAGTATCTGCTGCCTTTGAAAATTTATAAAACAGATTCTGATCAGTTTCATCGGTTGACTTCTTCCGGCACAGGTAAAGGTAATTAAGATAAAAGAGGAATTGTTCAAAATCTTTCAGTGTGAAATTTTAATATTAAAATGGAACGACGGGCAAAATTCTATGATCCCAATGGTAAATTGTCCTATAAAGCCGACAATTGCAGTCCTGTAAAAGGGGCAGCTGATGCCGGTGATCTGGAATTAACTACACTGGCCCGTGATGCATATCCTGGAAGAAAGCTTGGAAAACTGGAGCTTACCGGTATTAAGAGTATTGGTTATTGGAATATCAAAAAACTGCAAAATTGGGGATTGGAATGGCATACCAACGAAGGAATTGAAATTTGCTTTCTTGAATCCGGCGATCTCACTTTTTTTCTGGGAGACGAAAAATACAATCTTGCCCCTAATCAGCTGACTATCACCCGACCATGGATCATTCACAAATTAGGTAATCCGAATGTTGAATTGAGCAAACTGCACTGGCTGATCCTTGACGTTGGAGTTCGTCATCCCCATCAGGAATGGAGTTGGCCTAACTGGGTGATATTAAACGCTAAAGATTGTGAAAAGCTGACACTTTACTTACGACAAAACGAACAGCCGGTATGGAATGCAACACCTGAAATCAAAGATTTTTTTATACGGATAGGGAAGGCGATCAAAGAAGGCGGGTCAAAAGATTACGAATCGAAACTCAGGGTACTTATAAATTCATTGTTAATTGCCCTGCTTGAGCATTTCCAAAACGGAAAAATTTCACTGAATGAAGAGCTGATTGAGTCGCGCCGAACGGTTAAACTTTTTTTGAAATCTCTTGAGGATCACTTTTATGAAGCCTGGACATTGCCTGGTATGGCTGCATATTGTAAGTTGGGAACGACCCGTTTCACCAAATACTGTGTCGAAATAAGTAACTGTACTCCAATGGAATACATCAACAGGATCAGATTAGGAAAGTCAGCCCGAATGTTGCTTGCACAACCCGCAGTTTCTTCAACCGATATTGCCTACCAATGTGGATTCTCGTCTGCTCAATATTTTACCACCGTATTTAAACGTCATTTCCGAAAAACACCACTTGAATTTCGAAAGGATAATGTCCAAATTCATTAAAAATCACATTTCTTACCATCGATTCTTCATTTGATTCTTGTGTTTGATAGTATTACCTTTGCCTTCAATTCCCGTTATAACATTATAAAGAATATATTATTCGATGAAGAATTTTAAAAGAACGCTGATCACCTCGGCATTGCCTTATGCCAATGGCCCGGTTCATATTGGTCATCTTGCAGGGGTTTATGTTCCTGCCGACATTTATGCCCGTTACCTTCGGCTAAAAGGGGAAGAAGTTGCATTTATTGGCGGCTCTGATGAACACGGCGTTCCGATCACTTTAAAAGCAAAAAAAGAGGGCATAACACCTCAGGATGTAGTCGATAAATACCACGGGATGATAAAAGATTCATTCCAAAAATTCGGGATATCATTTGATGTTTACTCACGGACAAGTGCAAAAATTCATCACGAAACGGCATCCGAAATTTTTAAAACGTTGTACGACAAAGGAGCATTTATCGAACAAACCTCTGAACAGTTTTACGATGAAGAAGCGAGTCAATTTCTGGCCGACCGTTATATCACCGGAACTTGTCCGAAGTGTCATTTCGAAAAAGCCTATGGCGATCAGTGCGAAAGCTGCGGAAGCACTCTCAACGCCACCGACCTGATTGATCCAAAATCAGTTCTAAGTGGAAATAAACCAGTGATGAAAGAGACAAAACACTGGTTTCTGCCTCTTGATCAATATGAGCCTTGGTTGCGCGAATGGATATTGGAAAGTCATAAAGAATGGAAACCAAATGTTTACGGGCAATGCAAATCGTGGATTGACGGTGGTTTGAATCCACGGGCTGTTACACGTGATCTGGATTGGGGTATCCCGGTTCCTGTAAAAGGAGCTGAAGGAAAAGTACTTTATGTTTGGTTTGACGCTCCGATCGGCTATATCTCGGCGACTAAAGAATGGACCCCGGACTGGGAAAAATGGTGGAAAGATCCTGAAACGAAGTTGGTTCATTTTATCGGGAAAGACAATATTGTGTTTCACTGCATAATCTTTCCGGCGGTGCTCAAGGCCGAAGGGTCGTATATCTTGCCCGAAAATGTTCCGGCCAATGAGTTTTTAAATCTGGAAGGGGATAAAATTTCGACCTCACGCAACTGGGCAGTGTGGCTCCATGAATATCTCGTTGATTTTCCCGGAAAGGAAGATGTTCTTAAATATACCCTTACCGCTAATGCTCCTGAGACAAAAGACAACGACTTTACCTGGAAAGATTTTCAGACCAGAAATAACAGTGAATTGGTCGCTATTCTTGGAAATTTTGTAAACCGGGCATTGGTACTCACCGATAAATATTACAACGGAGAGGTTCCTGAATCAGGTCAATTAACCGAATATGACATAAATACTCTCAATGAAATCACAAATCTTAAAATAGAAGTTGACCGATCATTGGAGACCTTCCACTTTCGTGAAGCTCTGAAAAACGCGATGGATATGGCACGTCTGGGAAACAAATATCTTGCTGACATGGAGCCATGGAAGGTAGTGAAAAGCGATCCCGAACGCGTAAAAACCATAATGAACACAGCTCTACAAATCACAGCCAACCTGACGATCGTATTTGAGCCTTTTCTCCCTTTTACGACAGCAAAATTACGCGGATTAATAAATCTTGAGAAATTTCGCTGGCAGGAACTCGGGAGAACTGATCTCATTGCTGCCGGACACAAAATAAATACCCCGGAACTTCTGTTCGAAAAAATTGAGGACGAAGCAATTCAAGAACAGGTTGATAAGTTGCTTGCAACTAAAAAAGCCAATGAAATGGAAGAAAAAAAGACAATTCCATCAAAGGAATATATTGATTATGAGGATTTCTCTAAGATGGATATCCGTATTGGAACAATTATAGCAGCCGAGAAAGTTGCTAAAACTAAAAAATTATTGAAACTCACCATAGACACAGGAATTGATAAGCGAACTGTGGTATCAGGTATCGCTGAATATTTTGAACCCGAAAAGATAATCGGACAACAAGTTTCAATATTAGTCAATCTGGCTCCTAAAATTCTAAAAGGAATTGAATCGCAAGGGATGATTTTGATGGCATCTGATTCGGATGGTTCCCTTGTGTTCGTTACCCCTGCAACGAAGACCACCGAGGGTTCAGAAGTTAGGTAATTAAATGGGCCGCAGCAAGTATTTATTTCATTAATGTCTGATAAACAATGTATTACATCCAGTACAGATAGAAAATTGAGTTATAAAAAAAACCGCAGAACGTGTTCTGCGGTTTTTTTTTATAATCTACTATGGCTTATTTCTTTGGAGCCACTTTTTTTGCTTTTTTAACCGGAGCAGCAGCTGGTTTTACAGCTTCAACTGGTTTCGCTTTTTCTGCTGGTTTTACGGCAGCTTTTTCAGTCTTAGCCGGTGCTTTTTTCACTTCTTTTTTCTTGTCCTGTGCGTTAACAGAAACTAAACCTAAAACAAAAAGAAAACTCAATGCGAGTACTAATTTTTTCATAACAGAGACTTTTTAAAATTTGTTTATAATATCGTTTACGGATCAAAGCTACAATCTCAAATATGAAGGAATCGTGAAGAATTAATCGGCAGAAATTAAATTAACATTTTTTAACGGAAATTGGACCTTAAATGTAGCCCCTTCGCCTTTGATAGATTTCACTTCGATAGATCCACCATGAAAGCGAGCAATGCTATTAACAATAGAAAGCCCCAATCCCTGTCCTTCGCCAAATTTTGGATCTGCTCTCTTAAAACGATCAAATACACTGGTTATCTGATCCGAATCAACTCCTATTCCATTATCAATCACTTCAATACAAAAGTTTTGTCCCGATTCAAACGTTGTTATCCGTATCCATCCACCTTCATTATTGTACTTAATTGCATTGCTCACCAAATTAAATATCAGGATATATAATAACGACTTATTGACATTAGCAAGGGAATCGTTCGGATGGATTAGATTTTGGATGGTAATATTTTTCATTTGTGCACGATCTTCAATATTAAGAATGATATCATCGACAAAATCCTTCATATTAACAGCCTCATTTTTGACATATTGATCGTTTTCAATTTGAGCAATAAGAAGCAAAGCCTTTATAATCTGTTGTAACCGGTTCAAATGATTCTGCTGATCCATTACGTTAATTACAAATTGTTCCGGCAAATTTCCTGAGGTTAAAAGATTCTCAAGCTTACTTTGCATAATTGAAATTGGAGTAAATAATTCGTGAGAAACATTTGCAGTGAATCGCTGTTGGTTCTTCAGAATCGAAGTTACTTTATGCATCAATTCATTCAATGCATTATTGAGATAAACGAAATCGGAGGTTGAACTGTCCAGCTCGGAATAACTGAAAGTCTCAGGATTGGTAATTGTTTTCAATTTCGGAATAATCATCCGGTTGAGGGGAAACAACAAATATTTATTGATACCTACATCAAACATGATAGTGATTATAAGGACTACTAAAATTATTGAGATAGAGATATTTTCCAATGTTTTGTTTAAAGAATTAAGCAATTGGATATTTTTACCAATTTCTAATAGATAATGCTGATTATTTATGGTAAAAGAATAGTTAAGTATTCTGAAGTTAAACTCTTCATCTTCAATTATTCTCGCTTCGTTTGAAAAAATTATATTATCGACGGCTTCGCTGGGATCAAGATCTATTGTAATATATTCATCCTTAAGCATATTGTAACTTGCATAAACGCTGTCCTTTTCGATATTGAGAAATGAATTAATACCAACTTTAGCCACAATTGCCATAGTTTTATCTTTCATTTTCATTAAGTCCCGATCGGTATGCCGGAGGGCTTGCCTGTCGATAACTTTTTGAATCAGGATAAACAATATAAAAAAAATCACAATTTTGGAAAGAGCACCTATGAAGGCAAGTTTTATCTCAAGTCTCATTTTAAAAGTTGTATATAATTAATATTGAAATATTTAAGACTTTGCAGCATATATCGGAATATTTAAAATTCAAACCACAATTATTTTTGAAAAACCAAAAATAAGGTCCAATAATTTTGAACAGAAAAATACAATAAGATTTTACAATAAATCGAGAGGTGCTATTATTTTTTCAATTAGGTTTGAGACAAATTTTTAATAATGAAACACCATGAATCTGCGCTTCGCAAATACGAAAAAAGATGACACAGGTGTTCCATCAGGCCATTAAAAAAGAAATTATCATCTGATGAAAGTTTTAATTGTAGAGGACGAAATACCGCTGGCCAGAGAAGTGAAAAATTATCTGGTAAAAGAGGGCTATTCATGCGATGAGGCTCATACCGGAAAGATTGCATCCGAAAAATTATTTTCAAATGATTATGACCTGCTGCTACTTGATTTGGGACTACCGGATTATGATGGGATTGATCTGCTAAAAGAATCGATTTCGAATAAAACCAATACGGCGGTAATTATCCTTTCAGCAAGAGGATCGCTGGAAGACCGAATAAAGGGACTTAACGTAGGTGCGGATGATTATTTGCCTAAACCCTTTTCATTGCTGGAACTGAAATCCCGCATCATGGCAGTTATGCGCCGAAAGCACGGAATCAAGTCCAATATATTACATATCAATAATTTAGAATTAGACTTGAATAAACGAATCGTTTCATCAGGCGGGAATATTATCACGTTAACACGAAAGGAATATGATATTCTTAGTTTTCTGATCCTGAATAAAAACAGAGTTGTGACCCGTCTTCAGATATCAGAACATATTTGGGGAGATATAATCGAAGAAAATTATAATTCAAATTATATTGATGTTCATATCAAAAATCTACGGAAGAAACTTTCTGAATTTATCGAAGGAGAATTTCTTGAAACAGTAAGAGGAATAGGGTTTCAATTCACAGAAACGGCATCTCAATAAATCGCGAAAGTCAATTGAGCATTGTTCAATTGTCCATTTACAATTGTTTAATGCGCTTCGTCAGCCAGAAATTTTCCGGAGATATTCTTCACTGGAAGCCAGGATGCCAGAAAGCCGATTAATACCACCGAACAAAACACGAGCAGGATATCAAGCGGAATTATTTTCATTGGATAGGAATCGATAATAAAGGATCCGCCTCCGCCTTGAAGTTTAACAAAACCAAAAGCGATCTGAGCCTGACATATTGCAATCCCTGCAACGGTTCCGATTATAGCTCCAAGAATAGAGACTGACCATCCTTCAAAAAGAAAAATACGTCGGATAAGTGGCTTATCGGCACCCATGCTCTGCAACACGGCTATGTCTTCCTTCTTATCGATAATTAACATTGTTAGCGAACCCACAATATTAAAGGATGCAATGATTAAAATCAAAATCAGGATCAGGTAAACAGCGTATTTCTCCCCCTGCATTGTTTTATAAAGGTAGTCGTGCTGCTGATATCGGTTCTTAACGACAAAACGGTTACCCAATTTAGCTGAGATATCCTCCTGAATTTTTTTCACATCAGCTCCGTTCTTCAATTTCAGCTCAACAGAATTTACTTTCTCTTCTATTTCAAAAATTTTACGCGCAAATTCTATGGGAACAATAATATATTTTGAATCGATTTCCTGCTGAACTGAAAATACTCCTGATGGGTAGATTGAGCCTTGATTAAAA
Source organism: Mariniphaga sp. (assembly GCA_037133495.1). Classification (GTDB taxonomy): domain Bacteria; phylum Bacteroidota; class Bacteroidia; order Bacteroidales; family Prolixibacteraceae; genus JAAFHB01. Next base: position 20,265 of record JBAXOA010000026.1, read on the forward strand.
CTCCCTTCGAGTGACAAGCCCGATCTTCGCCCTTTTTGCGGGACATAAATATTAATCGGATTGATCAGGTTGAGGCCGACGGAAAGATAGTAGGCCACTCCTTGTCCAATAACGGTATATTGTGCCTCTGCTTCTTTCAGTTTAAATTCACCATCAACAATCATTGTATCCAGACCAGTCATTTGACTATAGTCGTCACTTACACCTTTAATCGTTGCAAGTACTTGCCGGTTTTCATATCTTAGCAATGCATTATCTTCTACTACATCGGTAAAAAACATTACTCCATTCATCATATGAATGTCGTTAAATACCTGATTATTAACCTCAAAGCTCTTTCCCTCAACGAGTGAAATCTTCAGATCAGGATCGAAAGAGGAGAAGAGAGATTTAATCAGGCTGTCGAAACCATTAAACCCCGATAATCCAATGATGAGACCCATTGTTCCGATAGCCATTCCGGCAACGGAAATCGCCGAGATGATGTTAATCAGATTTGTCCTCTTTTTTGAGAAGAGATATCTTTTCGCTATGTAAAACGAGAGATTCAAAATAAGTAATTATAAATCACTTTTTGGTTGCTTTTACTATAAGACCTGTACCTGTTTTTTGCAGGAGAATAATGTCAAAATAATTGAGAAGGGCACAAAAAGGAAACGTAATCAGATAATAAAAAGGGAGAAGAATAAAAAACAATTTGGATTTTCCGAGCATCAGAATCGGATATTTCATCGAAATATTCCATGAAAGAGACCCCGGAGCACCGTAAGAATAACGGGCTTCAATATCAGAGAAACCGGCTTTATGTAATTTTTGAGTAATATCATCGATCCCGTATCCATCGCGGACATGTTCTTCAATAAATCCATGGACAGAATCAGGATCGTGCTCATGGGTATCGGAACCTCCCTGGTCGGATGGGGTAGAGATCAGCAGAACTCCGTTATTCCGGAGTGACTTATAAAAATTACTAAAAACAAGTTCGTCTTCTTCAATATGTTCCATTACATCAACGGAAAGGATCAAATCATAACTATATGGTTCAATGAATGTTGTAAGATCCCTATATTCAAAAATCACCCTCTCCCGCATTCCGGCTAAGGCAAAAAAACGGTTACAATCATCGATTTGCTCTTGCTTAACATCAACCCCTTTGATTATAGAACCGGCGAAAATCCTGGCCATCCTGTAACTATATTGGCCAAATCCTGATCCTGCATCAAGAATTCTAATATTACCCGAAAAGGATCTCTTTTTGAGCACCCTTAATTCTTTGCTTATATGCCATGCCCGCAGCAGTAAAAGATCAAGCAAGGCATAAAAACATTTTCGCAGCAATGGTGTGCTGTTGAAGATCTTCCCAAGGTGCTTTTTAATCGGATCGTACTCCATAACGAACTTTTCTTTTGAATAACAGGTCAGGATTCCGGTTTAAAATCAATGTAAAAGCTTATCAATTTTCTCAATATAATCGAGGCTGTCATCCAGAAAAAATTCCAGTTCAGGAACATGACGCAATTGGAACCGAACAATATTTCCTAATTCACCCCGTAATTTGCTCTTATGAAGCTTAATGTCAGCTAAAACCTCCTCAGCACCAACTGATGGGAAAATGCTCAGATAGCACCTGGCGAGTGATATATCGCGTGTGACTCTGACAGTTGTAAGTGAGAGGATTCTTCCTTTCGCCAACACCTGCGTGTCGCGCCGGAGTAATTCGCTAAGCTCTTTTTGAATCAGCCTCCCTATTTTATTTTGTCTTGTTGAATATTGTTCCATTCGATAATATATTTATGCAAAAATAGATAAAATCAGCGGGTTCTGAAGATTCTGACGAAAAAGTGAAATTTCATAACTTTTTAATACCTTTGACTGAAAAGAAAAATTAAAAATACAATCATAATGAAGAAAAACGAATTTAAGCTGAAAACCTCGCAGTTAAAAGAAATTGCACTCAATCTGGAAGACAAAATTCAGAATGGACTGAAAAATGACAACACCGAGGTAAAAAGTATTCCCACCTACATCCATCCGCTTGCAAGTGGAGCTGAAGGACAGGCTGTTGTACTAGACTGGGGTGGAACAAATTATCGTGCGGCAGTGATTAATTTCGCCGGCGGTGTTGCAAATATCACCCCTAAGAAAGCTGGTGGTATAGAACTTTCGGCTACAACTACCAAGGGCTTCTCTCAGGAAGATCTTTTGATCAGGCAAGCTGAATTTGTAAATGAAATTGAGCTTCCCTCAAAAGCCCCGATCGGGTACTGCTTCTCTTACCCTGCGGATTGTCTCCCAAATGGCGATGCCGAACTGATCAGATGGACTAAAGGTTTGGATATCAAAGGCATGATTGGCAACCCAGTTGGGAAACCGCTTCTCGATCAACTCAATAAGTCAGGGAAAGCAGAATTCACAGGCATTAAAGTGATCAACGACACCGTCGCATCCCTTTTTGCAGGTTTGTCAAATCCCAATTTTGATGCATATATCGGCCTTATCGTCGGAACCGGAACCAATATGGCCGCGTTCATTAATGCTGACAGAATTCCAAAAATTGAAAGCAGCCTGAACTGGCAGGGGATTACCCCGGTAAATCTTGAGTCCGGCAACTTTAATCCACCTCATCTAACCAAATACGATGATCTGGTAGATGAAAAATCTGACAACAAAGGATCGCAAAGATTCGAGAAATCTGTTTCAGGAATGTATATCGGTCAGATCCTGAGAGAAGTATTTCCTGAAGATGGATTTGATGAAACAACTGATGGAAAGGCGCTTACTGACATTATCTGCAATTCGGATCAGCATAAGAAAAAGCATGTAAAAGTTGCTAAAGCCATTTATAAAAGGTCTGCTAATCTGGTAGCCGCTTCGTTGGCCGGATTAATTGATATGCTGCTTACTCACGATAAATCAATTAAAAAGGTAAGAATCACCGCAGAAGGAAGCCTTTTCTGGAGCGAGGTTTCGAATTGCAAAGACTACAATAAAGTGGTTAAAAGTACGCTGAAAGAGTTGCTCAGTAGTTTGGGTCATAAAAAGATAAAAGTAAATATCGCTGAAATTGAAAGTGCCAATATGATTGGATCAGGAATCGCAGCTCTTTCGTAAGATATTATCATTCAATAGTTTAAAAGGGAGAAAGTGGTTATTTACTGCTTTCTCCCTTTTTTTAATCAGATAGTTGTTTTCAATGAATGTACTTTTACATGACTTTTATTTCAATTACACTACCTTTGGAGCCAGATGATCGATTTTTTTTATCAATACGGTTTATCCGGACTTTTCATTGCCGGCTTTCTTTCAGGTTCCATCTTTCCCTTTAATTCAGAAGCAGTACTCTCATTGCTGATTTATTCAGGTTTTGATGTAACCAACTCTTTGGTAGCCGCCACAGCCGGAAATACTCTTGGAGGAATATCGATTTATTATCTCGGCTATCTTGGAAAAATGGAGTGGATTGAAAAGTATGCAAAGGTCAAACCGGAGAAAATCCACGCCATTCTTCCCAAGCTAAAACGGTATGGATCACTGGCAGCCACACTTTCGTTCGTTCCCATAATCGGTGATCTTGTAATACTCGGATTGGGATTTTTTCGTATCTCTCCGGCTCCTACGGTTTTTTTCATGATGATCGGCAAATTGGTACGCTATCTTGTTGTTGTCTGGCTAATGAAATTGGTGATGTAATCAAAGCTCCCTTAATTATTCTTAGTCATAAAAAAACAGAAATAATTGGCTAAATTTGAATTCAAATCAGGTTTATGAGAGTTATCATCCAACGTGTTTCAGAAGCTTCCGTAACAATTGAAGGAGAATTGAAATCGTCGATCCACAAGGGGCTGCTGGTATTGGCCGGATTCGAAAATGACGATTTCGCTGAAGATCTTGACTGGATGTGTAAAAAAATTACTCAACTGCGGATTTTCAATGATCAAAATGGGGTGATGAACCTTTCGGTAAAAGATATTGGAGGCGAAATTCTTGCTGTAAGTCAGTTTACGCTGCATGCCAAAACGAAAAAAGGAAACCGTCCGTCCTATATTAACGCAGCAGCATCCGATATTTCAATTCCGCTTTATCATCAATTTGTTGACACTTTAGCTGTAAATCTTGAGAAAAACGTTGAAACTGGTGAATTTGGCGCCCATATGATCGTTCGGTTGACCAATGACGGTCCGGTTACCATTATAATAGATTCTAAAAACAGAGGTTTATGATCGACGATATTACCATCAGAAATGCTCAGGCATCAGTCAATGAATGGATTAATAAGTATGGAGAAAAAAACCGGGCGTGACCAATTCCGGCATTTGAATAATGACAAATTATTGACTTAAACAATAATACATAAAACTATGGATTGGGTTAGCAAAGATTTTGATCGTGAATTTAAAGACGGAGAAGTGGAGCAGGCAGTTGCTGCTATTGCTGAAAAGTCGGAAGAGTTTAAAAATATTGAAGGGTATAAACTTGCATTGTCTTGTATCGATTTAACCACCTTAAATTCAACAGATGGTCCGGCTCAGGGAGAAAAAATAGCATTGAAAGTTTCTGGATTTTCGGCGGATTTCCCCGGATTGCCTAATGTTGCTGCAATCTGCGTCTATCCAACACTTGTTGAAATTGTAAAGAAGAATCTTTCGGTTTCGGGTGTAAACCTCGCTTCTGTAGCAGCCGGATTCCCCTCTTCGCAGACTTTTATTGAGGTTAAAGAACTCGAAACCAAGATGGCAATCCATAATGGCGCCAACGAAATTGATATTGTGCTTAATCTGGGCAATTATCTTGCCGAAGATTACGAATCAGTTATGCAAGAAATTTCGACCCTCAAAAAAGTGTGCAAAACTGCTCATTTGAAAGTAATTCTGGAAACCGGTGCGTTGAAAAGTTATTCCAAAATCTGGAAAGCTTCTTTTCTGGCTATGGAAGCCGGGGCTGATTTTATCAAAACATCAACGGGTAAATTAGAGCCGGCAGCCACTCCCGAAGCGACTTGGGTAATGTGCAGTGCCATTAAAAGTTACTATAAAAAAACGAATAGGAAAGTTGGCTTTAAAGCTGCAGGCGGCATCGTTGAAACGGATGATGCACTCCGGTATATTGCAATAGTTAAGGCTATTTTGGGAGATGAATGGCTGAATAACAATCTTTTCAGAATAGGAGCCAGCCGTTTGGCCAATAATTTGCTTAGCTCGGTAAAGGGGGAAAGTGTGACCTATTTTTAAGGTTCCGCAAGAACTGTTTTTAATTTATACGCGAAGTGATATAGTTAACATATTCGGTAAGTGCATCTTTTATGTCAGAATCGGGATAAACCGATAGTTGAGCGATAGCCTTGGCATTAAAATCATGCATCACCTTTTCGGCATAGCGGAAACCGCCATTGGCTTCCACAAAATCGCCCACTTCGCGAATATCACCGGCTGTTTTTGATCGCTTCCTGACAATTTTAAGAATTCGCGATTTATCATTACTCCCTGCCTGATTGAGTGCGTGAATGAGCGGAAGCGTGATTTTCTTTTCGCGAAGGTCGTTTCCTGTTGGTTTGCCGATGAGATTCGATTTTTGATAATCAAAAAGATCATCTTTAATCTGAAAAGCCATCCCGGCATATTCGCCAAATAGTCTCATACGCTCAATCGTTTCGACATCAGTTGTGACAGAGCAAGTTCCAACTGCGGCACTTGTTGCCAATAAAGAAGCTGTTTTCTTTCTGATGATCTCAAAATACACTTTCTCAGTAATATCCAGCTTTCTGGCTTTTTCAATCTGAAGGATCTCACCTTCGCTCATATCCTTAACAGCGGTGCTGATATGTCCCAGAATATCGTAATCCTTATGATCTATGGACCACAATAACCCTTTGGCCAAAATAAAATCACCTACCAATACTGCAATCTTATTTTTCCAGACAGCATTGACTGAGAAAAACCCGCGGCGCTGATACGATTCATCCACAACATCGTCGTGAACAAGCGTTGCAGTATGCAATAATTCAATCGTTAATGCGGCATGATAGGTTCGTTCATTGAAAATACCATTCAATTTAGCGGCAAGAAAAACCATCATAGGGCGCATCTGCTTTCCTTTTCGGCGCAGGATATAATTGATGATATTACTTAACAGCGGTAAGTCACTCTTTGTCGCCTTTTGAAAGTAAGGCTCAAATTTACTTAGCTCCTCTTTGATTGGCGATATAATACGTTCTTTTGATGACATTCTTTCTTTTTAGGCTCCTTGCGCCAAAGGTAAGCATTAATTTTACTTCAACATTATTCCTGTTTTAACGATTAGCTTCCGAAATATTCTGTGATAACCTCCCTTCCGGATCAATTGGAAAAATTCTAAATCAAAATATTGTAGTCTGATTAACAGCATAATGCTTACAGACAATAATTTTATCAGCTTACTTTCCCAATTTTTTGCGTAGTTTTGATTTCGTCTTAATACTCACTTATCATGAATCGATTGTTTCTTCTTGATGCTTATGCACTGATTTATCGTTCTTATTTTGCATTTATTAATGCACCGCGGGTTAATTCAAAAGGGCTCAATACCTCAACCATGCTGGGATTTGTAAATACGCTGGACCAAATTATTAGAAATGAGCATCCGACTCATATCGCCATTGCCTTCGATATGAAAGGACCAACATTCCGTCACGATATGTACCCTGAGTACAAAGCTCACCGCGATGAGATGCCGGAAGATATCAGAAAATCTATTCCATATATCAGAGATATTATCAAAGGATATCGTATTCCAATCCTCGAAAAAGAAGGTTTCGAAGCCGATGATGTGATAGGGACACTGGCAAAAACAGCAGAAAAGGAGGGTTATCAGGTTTTTATGGTCACACCCGATAAAGACTATGCGCAGCTGGTATCGAAAAATATTTTTATGTATAAGCCAAAACGGCTGGGCAACGAAATGGAAATTTTAGGTGTTGAACAGGTTTGCGAGAATTTTCAGATCCAAAATCCGTTGCAGGTTATTGATGTCCTTGGCTTGATGGGTGACGCATCCGACAACATTCCGGGTTGTCCGGGGATAGGTCCTAAAACGGCGATGAAGCTGGTGGGTGAATTTGGCAGCATTGACAGCGTTTATCAGAACATCGACAAGCTGAAGGGAAAACAGAAGGAGAGTCTGGAACAGTTTGAAGAACAAGTTCGTATGTCGCGAAAACTGGCCGAAATCATTCTCGATGTTCCGGTTGAATTTAATCAGGACAACCTGGTGCTATCAGAACCTGACTATAATCATTTACGAGAGATCTTCCTCGAACTCGAATTCCGCACATTAGCAGAAAGGATATTGCCCGTTGCACCTAAAGTTTCACCTCCGGTTCCTGCCTTTGAGCAAGGAACGCTTTTCAGTATGGGAGAACAAACTCAAACCGAGCATCCTGCCTTTCATTCCGATATCCGCTCTACGAATCATCAGTATCATTTAGTTGATAACGAAGAGGCGAGAAAAAACCTGATTTTAAAATTAGAACGTGAAAATGCCTTTTGCTTTGACACAGAAACAACCGGACTCGATACCCAGAATGATCAGCTTGTTGGGCTATCATTCTCCTTCAAAACCGGAGAAGCCTGGTATGTCCCGGTATCCAATAATCAGAAAGAAGCATTTACTATGGTTCAGGAATTTAAACCTGTATTTGCAAATGAAAATATACTGAAGATCGGGCAAAATATGAAATTCGATATTCTGGTCCTTTCACGATACGGGATAGAAGTAAAGGGCGATTATTTCGATACGATGGTTGCTCATTATCTTATTCAGCCGGAGCTTCGCCATAATCTCGATTATCTGAGCGAAATATACCTTGGCTATAAAAAAGAGGCTACTGAGGAACTGATTGGCAAAAGAGGAAAGAACCAGTTGACGATGCGGCAGGTTGATCTGGAACAAATCAAGGAATATGCCTGTGAGGATGCTGATATCACTTTTCAGCTTAAAAATTTACTGGATAAGGAGTTATTAAACGCAAATGTTAAAGATCTTTTTACTCAGGTTGAAATGCCTTTGTTAAAAGTGCTGGTTCAAATGGAGCTGGCAGGTTTAAAAATTGATCCGGAAGTGCTGGATAATTACGCGGTGATACTTCGAAATCAAATCGTTGATTTGGAAAACAGTATTATTGAAATGGCGGGTGAACACTTCAATATTTCATCTCCGAAACAGTTGGGCTACATTCTTTTCGATAAATTATTGCTCGATCCTAAAGCAAAGAAAACCAAGACAAAGCAGTACTCAACCGGGGAAGAAATTTTAGTCAATTTACAGGATAAACATCCGATTATCAACAAAATACTGGAGCATCGCGGGTTAAAAAAGCTGCTTTCCACATATGTCGATGCCCTTCCGAAAATGATCAACCCTAAAACCGGTAAGATACATTCTTCATTTAATCAGACTATTGCAGCCACAGGGCGACTTAGTTCAACAAATCCCAACCTCCAGAATATCCCCATAAGAGACGAAAACGGTCGGGAAATACGGAAAGCCTTTATCCCAAGCGACACCGATCATCTGTTTTTGTCGGCAGACTATTCTCAGATTGAACTTCGGATTATGGCAGCTGTTTCAGGTGACAAAGTAATGACTGAAGCCTTCCTTAACGGCGAAGATATACATGCTGCCACCGCCTCTAAGATCTTTGGAATACCAATTAGTGAGGTCACGTCAGATATGCGACGAAAGGCAAAAACCGCTAATTTTGGAATTCTTTATGGAATTTCAGCTTTTGGACTTGCCCAAAGGCTGAATATTCCAAGAGGTGAAGCAAAACAGCTGATTGATGATTATTTTACCAATTTTTCAATGGTTAAAAATTATATGGATTCACAGCTTGTACTTGCACGACAGAGAGGATATGTTGAAACAATCATGGGGCGTAAACGGTACCTAAGCGATATCAATTCTGCCAATACATCGGTACGGGCATTTGCAGAACGGAATGCAATTAACGCACCGATACAGGGTTCTGCGGCTGACATCATTAAAGTCGCGATGATCAATATTAATAAAAAGTTCGCTGAAAAAGGTATTCAATCCAAAATGATCCTTCAGGTACATGACGAATTAAACTTTGATGTTTTGAAGACAGAACTTGAAGAAGTAAAAGTTATTGTAAAATATGAAATGGAAAACGCTGTAAAGCTAACAGTTCCACTCGATGTTGAGATGGATGCCGCTGAAAATTGGCTACTGGCACATTGATTAAAATTGATCCGGTTTGATGTTGTAAAACATGAAATTTAAATATTGGGAGTATTAAAAAACGAACTATGTTTGCAGAACGGATCAGAACAGATATTGTTTGAATTGAACAGTATGTGATTTTGAGCTATTTAAATTGCTTATTTTTATAATTTTGACCGGGAAATGGCTCCCCGGAACCGGTGGGGTAGTTTGAGAATCGATCAATTAAGCAGGAATTTGAATATAGGATTGTTTTAGAAAATGAATTAAGCATAACACAACAGAACAGAACAGCAAGTGAATATTAAAAAACTTATTAATCGAGTCATTCACGGATCCAATTCAAAAATTTGGATAATGACCTTTGGTGCCTTACTTTGTCTTATATTATTGGTGTCGATTGAAAAAACAGCTAATTATACATCGGCTGACACCTATTGCATGTCGTGCCATGTTCATCCTTGGGCTGAAGAGAGTTGGAAGTTGTCGCCACACCACAACAACAGGACGGGAGTAACAGTTCATTGTGTTGAATGTCACTTACCTCCGAAGGGCGAAGGATATCTGTTTGCAAAGGCAAAACACGGAGCAGCAGATGTTTATGGCAAATATTTTAAGGATAGCGCCAAAATCAACTGGGAATCAAAAAAATTGCTTGAAAATGCAAAAGGCTTTGTTTATGAGGCATCGTGCATTAAATGTCATCAAAATCTCTTCCCGGTTACGTTGTCTGTGAATGGGAGCAATGCCCATTTAGCTTATGTAAATACAAAAGGAGAGCTAAAGCCCAATTGTATCAATTGCCATCTTAATGTCGGGCATTTCGACAAAAATGCAAAGCATGAGCACGATTCAAACTTTGGGGTTGATGCAACTGCCAGTCAGGAAAGGTTCACTGCAGCAACCAAAGTAGAAAAATTTGAAAATTTCATCGAAAAAATACCTGGTACGACAGTCTCTTTCGACATGATTGCCATCCCCGAAGGAACTTTCAATATGGGAAGTCCGAATAACGAGCCACTTCGAAAACCTGATGAAGGTCCGGTGCACAAGGTGAAACTCTCGAAATTCTGGATGGGAAAAATAGAAGTTTCGTGGAACGAATATCTTGCATTCTTCCAGGCCACTGCTTCTCAAGGAAGAACTGAAGGTCAGGTTCTTAAAAATAAGAATGTGGATGCCATCACAGGGCCGACCCCTCCATGGGGAGCACCCGACCAGGGCTGGGGAAAAGGTACAAGACCAGCTATTACTATGTCGTGGCGATCAGCAAATACCTATTGCGAGTGGCTCTCCAAGGTCACAGGAAAAAAATACCGCCTCCCTACAGAAGCTGAATGGGAATATGCTTGTCGTGGAAACACAACAACCCCTTATTTCTTTGATGGTGACCCAAAAAAATTCACATCAAAAGGAATCTTTAAAAAGATATTCGGTCCTGATACCACCAACATCGCATCTCATATCGTTTATATGGTCAACAGTCTTTCCAGAACTAAAGATCCTTCTTCAGTTAAAGAAAATCCTTTCGGATTAAAGAATATGACAGGGAATGTAGCGGAATTCTGTTCTGATTATTATGCACCTGATGCCTACAAAACAGGAGGAGCCGAAGTTATAAATCCTAAAGGACCTGAATCGGGCCAGGAGCACGTAATTAGAGGTGGTTCGTTTAAAAGCGATGCCAAAGATGTGAGAAGCGCGGCAAGAGATTTTACTAAAACTCAGGCGTGGTTATCTACTGATCCTCAGATGCCAAAGAGTGTCTGGTGGTACTCCGATTGTATCGATAACGGATTCAGGGTTGTTTGTGAAGCAGATAGTTTAAAGTAAGAAAAAAATAAAATAGAATGGAAAACGAGTCAAAAAATATCAACAGAAGGAAATTCCTGGGTGCAGGAGTTTTGGCAGGAATAGGTGTTGCCGGTGCTTCAGCGATCCTTTCATCCTGTAAAAAGGAGTTGAACAATCAGGCTTTGGGACTTCCCCCAATCCTGAAGGGGGCTCCAAAAGGGAGAAAACTCAAGGCTGGACTTGTTGGGGTAGGGAACCGGGGAACCGGTGCAGCAATAAATTTTATCAGTGCTGGTCCCGATCTGGAGATTATTGCCCTTGCGGATGTTTTTCAGGATAAAATTGACAGTTGCCGTGCAAGATTCGCCTCATTTGATCTTCCTATCCCTGCCGAAAACTGCTTTGCAGGTTTTGATGCCTACAAGAAATTAATGGCTATTCCCGAAATTGATGTTGTAATTCTGGCTACTCCCCCACAGTTCCGTCCTGAGCATTTTCTTGAAGCAGTAACGAATAAGAAACATTGCTTCCTCGAAAAACCTGTATGCGTTGATCCAGTTGGTGCACGTCTGATGATCGCCACAGCAAAAAAAGCTGAGGCACTCGGACTTTGTGTTGTAACCGGAACGCAACGTCGTCACCAGGAAGATTATATCGAAACCTACAAACAGATTGCAAATGGCGCAATCGGCAAACTGACATCGGCAAAAGCATTCTGGAATCAGGAACATGTCTGGTTTCGAACGCGCGAAGAGGGATGGAACGACATGGAGTATATGATCCGAAACTGGAATAATTTCTGTTGGCTCTGCGGGGATCATATCCTTGATACACATGTGCATAACATCGATGTTATCAACTGGTTTATGGGGAGACCACCCGAAAAGGCAATTGGTTATGGCGGTCGTGCACGAAGGGTAACCGGAGATCAATATGACTTTTTCAGTATCGACTTCGACTACGGCAACGGAGTAAGTTCCCACAGCATGTGTCGCGAGTTAGACGGCTGTGCCAACGGAACCGGAGAATTAATTAATGGAACGGAAGGTTATACCAACTGCATAAATACGATCTGGAACCTCGATGGGAGCATTAAATGGAAGTTCGAATATCCGAAAGACGAAAACGGCAATACGATGAACACGCTGAAGATTTCCCCTTATGTTCAGGAACATATGCACCTGGTTTATGCAATCAGAACAGGAAATTATGTGAATGAAGCCGAACGGACTGCAATCTCAACACTTACTGCAATAATGGGACGTACCGCTGCCTATACCGGTCAATTAGTCACCTGGGATGCAATCATGAAATCAGATATGGATCTTGGACCGAAAAAAATAGAATTCGGACCTGTTGATATGGTATTCGAAACGCCGGTCCCCGGAACAGATCCGCATATTTAAATATTAGGATCTTCAACTGATTAAGTTTAGAATCAACAATTCTGTTTTCTTTTTTTTCTCTCACTAATTTCATTGCAATGAAACACCCATGTATCTGCGCTACGCAAACACGAATGAAGATGACTCAGGTGTTCCATCAGGCAATTAAAAAACAAATTATCTTCTGATGAAAGATCTTAACAGACGAAATTTCATTAAACGCTCCTCCTCCCTTGCGATTGGGGCAATTGCGGTGCCGACCATTATTTCGGCCTGTGCCCGTGGAAAAAACGGACATGTTGCCCCTTCAGACAGGATCAACCTAATGTTCCTTGGTTCGGGCAACCAGGCAATGAATGACATCAAAGACTTTCTAACAGACAAACGGGTTCAGATCACCGGTATTTGTGATGTGAACAAACAAAGCACCGGTTATTGGAACGGTAAGGTGGGTGGAAGAGAAATTGGTATCAACTTGGTAAACAGCTACTATGCGGAATTATCAGGAAAAAAATACACCGGCTGTGAAGGTTTCGAAGATTTCAGGGAAGTAATTGCCCGTAAAGATGTGGACGCCGTTGAGGTGGTACTTCCTGACCACTGGCACTCGATTCCGGTTTTGATGGCTGCCAAAGCAGGGAAAGATATCTATTGTCAGAAACCTTTTGCACTTACTATTCCTGAAGGCAGAGCAATGGTAAATGCGGTGAAAAAATATGGGGTAATCTTCCAAACAGGAAGTCAGCAGCGTTCGGACGAAAATTTCCGGCGCGTTTGTGAGCTTGTACGTAATGGAAGAATTGGTCAATTACAAACCGTTGAATGCGGCCTCCCATCCGGCACTCCCGATTATGGCAAGACAGGTCATCTCACAAACACCATGCCTGTGCCTGAAGGTTTCGACTATAATACCTGGCTTGGACCTGCACCTGATGCACCATATTGTCCCGCGCGCACTCATGTCAACTTCAGATGGGTGCTTGATTATTCAGGAGGTCAGGTAACAGATTGGGGTGGTCATCATCCCGATATTGCTCAATGGGGAATGGATACTGAAAATACCGGCCCGGTTAAAATTCAAAATACAAAAGCTACGTGGGCTACCCACCCGATATGGAATACCGCAACTGAATATTCTTTCGAGTGTATTTATGCCAATGGAGTGAAACTTATTATTTCGAACGCTGTTCAAAGTGGTGTAACCTTTTATGGCACAAAAGGATGGGCAAGGGCTAATCGTGGAAATCATCAGGTTTTCCCTGAAAATCTGAAAGAGACCGTTATTGGGCCTTCAGAGATTCATCTATATAAAAGCGAAAACCATTTCCGCAACTTTATTGATTGTGTGTTATCGAGGAAAGAAACTATCGCACCCGCAGAAGTTGGTCACCGTTCAATAACAATGTCACATCTGGGAAATATCGCTATGAAGCTCAAGCAAGACCTTGACTGGAATCCCCAAACAGAGGAATTTATCAATAACGATCTGGCAAATAGCATGTTGAAAAGAAAAATGAGAGAGCCATGGGCAACCATTTATAAAGAACATCTGGTTTGATCGAATTATTGTAAATTTGGATGAACAATATCTTCATTATCGCACGCTGAAAATTGAACCACTATGCTCTCAATCGTAATTCCAATCTTCAACGAACAAGGCCTTATCGACGATCTGGTAAAACGAACGGTGTCAGCATTGGATGCATTCTGTTCAGAATACGAAATCATATTTGTGGATGACGGAAGCGAGGATAAAAGCCTTCAATTTCTGCTAAAATGGCAGGAAAAAAATGAAAATATCAAAATATTATCACTGTCGAAAAATTTCGGTCATCAGGTAGCTTTTACTGCCGGACTGGAACACGCATCCGGAGACGTTGTGGGCATGATGGACGGCGATTTACAGGATCCGCCTGAGTTATTTGAGGAGATGTACCGAAAAATCAAGGAGGAAGATTTTGATATTATAAGCGGTAAAAGGAGTGGAAGAAAAGGGAAAAACAGCCGAAATTTTTATACCTTTCTTTTTCATCTGCTTTTTAGAAATATTTCGGTTATTCGAAAAATGGAAAATACCGGTAATTTCTCATTGATGAAACGCGAGGCAGTCGATGCTCTGTTGAGAATGAAAGAAAAAGTACGCTATCTTCCCGGACTCCGGTCCTTTATCGGATTTACACAGGGATACGTCGAATTTGTGAGAGAGGAGCGCTCAGAAGGCGACCCTAAAATGAGCCTCTCAAAGCTGTTTATGCTTGCGGCAGATGCTATTTTCTCTTTTTCGCGTTTTCCCATTAAACTCTGCCTTATACTGGGACTAACGGGAACGCTCGTATTCATGACAGCTGGAATTTATGTACTTATCGCCAAGATGTTTGGATTTGCTCTTATCGGATGGTCATCAACTTTATTGAGTATTTATTTTCTCGGATCAATACAACTGGTTTCGCTTGGTGTTGTGGGCGAATATGTTTACCGGATTTATAAGGAATCGCAAAACAGGCCTCTCTATTTTGTCAAGAAATTCTACAGTGGGAATCAGGTAAAATAATGAAACACAAATATTTAAAATATATTTTTATTATTATCTCCGGACTTCTTCTGCTCTTTATGTTGAAAGGAAGCGCAGATTCCGGTATTTCCGGAGATGAATACCTCCACTACAATCAATCGGTTAAAGTATACGATTATTTCGCATCATTTGGCAAAGATACAGCGGCCTTGGATACCCCAAATACGCACCTCAAATATTATGGACAATCATTTGATAATCTTGTCACTATATTAATCAAGTGGTTTAATATAGATGATATATTTCTGTTCCGCCATTTATCATGCGCCGTAGCCGGCTGGCTGACAATCCTGATTACAGCGCTTTTTGCAGTCTGGTTGTCAGGATATTTCGCAGGATTAATTGTGATTTTGCTGTTCGCGCTCTCTCCCACTTTTCTGGGTCACTCCCAAAATAACCTTAAAGATATCCCCTTTGCCCTGAGCTATATATCCGCTACCTTCTTCATGCTTCGCTATCTCTTTACGGAAAATAAATCAAAGTTTTGGGATGCATTTGGGCTCACAGTAAGTATAGCCTTCTCAATCAGCATAAGATCAGGAGGTTTACTGCTCATCTGTTATCTTTTTTTCTTTCTTGTACTTTATAATATTTATAAATATCAGTCTGACAAATATTTGGAATGGGTGACATTTAGAAAAAAACTAATCCACTCTTTGATAATTTCGGTTATAGCAGTATTATTAAGCATTGTACTTTGGCCTTACGCCCAAATAAATCCACTCGTACATTTGTGGAAATCATATGAAGTAATGACTCAGTTTCCAACAACTGTTATGCAGATTTTCGAAGGCCGCATGCAATGGTCCGACTTAATGCCGTGGTATTATTTGCCAAAATATATGGCGATTACCATACCTTTGACGGTTTTTGCCGGACTAATCGCCTTCGTTTTTTTATCAGGAAAAATCATCCGCCAGACCAATTTTTTAAAATACGCGTTCCTGATTTTTTCGATTCTGTTTCCTGTGGTCTTTGTAATCTATGAAAAATCGAACTTATATGGCGCTTGGCGACATTTTTTATTTGTGTATCCTGCAATAATCCTTTTGGCAGCAACAGGGTTTTCATACCTGATTCAATACCTGAATAACAGCTACTTAAAAATCGGATTGCTTCTTATTGTATTACTGACAGCGCTTCATCCCTTAAAATTCATGATTCAGAATAATCCATACTACTATCTGTATTACAATCAATTGACAGGTGGCCTCAACGGCGCTTACGGACAATATGAAACCGACTATTATTATAATACGATGGGTGAAGGTTCGAAATGGCTGGATAATTACCTAAAAAATAACAAGCAGAATGAATCCGTTAAAATAGCAACTAACTTTTCGGCCAACTGGTATTTTCGGGGTCGTTCGGAGTTCAACTCTTTTTATTGCCAGTATGATCAAAGAAGTCAGACCGATTGGGATTATATGATCGTTGCTAATAGCTATATTCCAGTCGAACTGCTAAATAATAAATTGTGGCCGCCAAAAAATTCAATTTATGTAATATATGCCGACAGAGTGCCAATCGGAGCAGTGCTGAAACGGGAAACAAAACTCGATCTTCAAGGATATGAAGCATTAAAGAAGGGTGAATTTGCAAAGGCGTCAAATATTTTTAACGATGCCCTTAAAATTAATACTCAGGATGAATTAATCTTTTATAATTTTGCCACCGCACTCATTAAAGAGGGAAAAACCGACAGCGCAAAGGTTGTGCTGAAGACGGCATTGAAAATAAACCCTGGCTATGAACCGGTTTTAATGTACCTTGGAAATATTGCCGTTCATCAGAATGATTTTGAAGCAGCGATTCGATATTATGAAACGTTGATCGGATACAACCAAAAATATTATGAGGCATACGTTGAACTTTCTAAATTACTGATGGATAAAGATATCCGAAAAGCTAGAGGATTATTAAAAGCTTGTCTAACGTTGGATCCGGGTTATAAACCGGCAATTATGTCCCTTGCGGATTCTTATCGAAAAACGCATCCGGAGGTGGCAAAAAAATATGATGATCTTGCAAATTCGTATAAATAATAAATTTTAATAATTGAAGTATGAAAAGAACAATTCAAATGATTTCGATGACAGGAATACTGTTCCTGAGTGGTTTAAGTCTTACCATTGCACAAACTCAACCAGCAGCAAAAAAAGATTCAGTAAATGCCGATAAGGCAGCAAAACCAGTATTTTACAATGCTGCAGCAGAAGAAGAAACACCTAAAAGCGGTGGTAATTCTACTTATATTATGATTGCTGGTGCAGTTATTGTCCTCGGCGCAGCAGGGTATTTGCTGACAAGAAAAAAGAAATAATATGACTTGATGTCTTTGACATTGAACATAATAGCGGCTGTCTTATTGAAATAGGACAGCCGCTTTAGTATTGCAATCAGGAATTAAAAAATGCTGTAAATCAATGTAATGCAGCAAAAAAACGACTACAGTCTTTCTAATAAACCGGTAATAACCCAGGATGATTTCCGGTGATATTCCTTCCGCCCTCTGGCGTTACGACAAAAGAATTTTCGATTCCTACCATTCCGATACGCGGAATTCCTTTTTTCGGTTCAACGGCAAAGACCATTCCCTCTTGAATGGGTTCATCAAAACCATTGGCAATAACCGGCATTTCATCGATTGTCAATCCAATTCCGTGTCCCAGAAATTTCACTTTACGTGTTCCGAAACCCATAAAATTTTCCAGAAAATCAGGACTTAATTCATTTAAGATTTCGTTGTAGATAACCGAGGGAATTGCACCCGGCTTCAGCATTGACGCTATATTATTTTGTATATCAACACATTGCATGTGTATTTTGATTGCTTCGTCAGGCAAAGAGGCTCCAAACATGTAGGTCATGGTTTTGTCGGTATGATAACCCTCAACACCACATCCTACATCTACGAATACAAGATCTCCTTTAAGCAGTTTGCGGCTTCTGCTTCCCAAAATCGGAACGGCAGGACTCATACCATAATTACCGCCCGGCCCATTAAAAAAAGTGGGATAGATGGAGCTCTCTCCAAAAGCTATCTGCCCCAGAATCGATTCGGTATCGAACATTCCAAAACGAGCCACCCCGTGGTGCCCTTCCTGAATAAGAGCCGTATAGAGATCACAAAAGAACTCCGATTCACTCATCCCTGCTCTCAGCAGTTCAGGAACCCGCTCCTCGGTAACCCTTTGGTGAATTCTTCCCGACTGCTCCATTAACATCAATTCGTACTTGCTTTTAATTGATCTGATAAAAGAAATCTGAAGATCGGCAGCTTCGATTACCGAAAATGGGAAGTATTTCTGAAACCGTTGCAGCATTGCGACAGGAACAATCTCCTTCTCCAAATAAACGGTGTTTGGAAGAATTTTCATCGTAGCAGCAGCATCGCGAAAGCTCTCCATCGGTTTTATCAGCGGGAAAAGCGATTCGGCCAGCGCCCTTTCATAACTTCGGCGCACCCATAGAACAGCCTCATCACCTCGCGGAATAAACAAAACCCCTTCCTGCATCGTTCCGGTAAAGTAGTACAGATTGATTTTGCTAAACACGGCGGTGATCTCCCATCCGGGACAAGACTGGTCCATGTGCTTTCTGAAACGCTCAATGCGCGAATTCAACTCTTTTAAGGGTACTTTTATGATCATTTTTTACTTCACTTTAATTTTAAAAGCCCATGCATAACTGCATGAGGTGGGGCGTGCCTTTTGCCGTGGATAGTTAATGATCAAACCATTGGCTGCGTCCCATTTCCATTTCAGATCACCAGGAACGCCCAACATCGTGATTTTCGATCCTTCAACTGGCCTGACCGATTTTAATCTGAATTCCTCCCCCTGCCATTTTAGGAATATTGCATACACATTATTCCCTTTGGTAGTGAAACAGGCGTCACCCTCCTGCTGAATATTCCAGTAACGGGTGCCATAGATCGCCTCTCCGTTTGTTTTTAGCCATTCTCCCAATTTTAAAAGCGGATATTGCTCATAATCAGGGATAACACCCGCAGCGGTAGGTCCGACATTTATATCGAAATTTCCATTATGACTCACCCCTTTGATCACTTTATCGATAAATTGCTTTGGAGAAAGGCAATCTTCCTGATCGGTATCTCTGTTATAGCCAAAAGTTTTGGCTATTCCTTGCCAGAATGACCATTTATGCGTCAGCAACCCTTCACTACCCTTCTCATAATCATACTCAACATTATACAAATCACCATGTTTGCCCCGGTCACCTTTACCAAACCGGTCGTTGACAAAAACCTCCTGATTCCGCTTTGCCGCCTCATTGTAGAAATAAGCTACCACTTCTTTCATTTTCCAGAACGGTTCGGGATGATCCCATTCGCCGTCGAAGTACATAAAATCAGGGTGGTACAGATCAATCAGCTCTTTAATTTGAAGAATCATAAAATCATCAACATAGTTATTCACTTTTTTCAAACCGGCATAAGGAATTTCCTTACCGGTATAGATCGGATTATACCATTCATACAGGGAGTAGTACAATCCGACTTTCAGGTTTTCTTTTCGTCCGGCTTCGAAAAACTGTCCAAGCAAATCTTTGTGAGGACCCATCTTCATCGCATTACGGTCAGTGTATTTCGATGGCCATAAACAAAATCCGTCGTGATGTTTTGAAGTGATAAAAATATAATTCGCTCCCATATTTTTCGCAAACTTAGCCCAATCTGAAGGGTTATAGTTTTCGGCTTTCCATTTGGGAATAAAATCATCGTAGGTAAAGTTTACGCCATAATTCTCGTTGTGGTAATCAACCGCCGGACTACCCTTTTCATGCATCCGGTTTCCGTACCACTCGGCATATGAGAGCCCTTTATCCCGGGGTGCCCAGGCCGGAACAGAATAGACGCCCCAATGCATACTGAGCCCGATTTTTGCATCATCATACCATTGCGGCATTTTATGACTGTCAAGTGACTCCCACGTTGGCTTGTAAGGACCTTGAGCCCTCATCGTACCGGTACCAAATGCAAAAAAGGAAAAACAAAAAATGAAGAGTAGTTTTAAACGCATAACCGTAGATTTTATATTTCGAAACGTAAAGATAAACAGGATATTTCTTAATAATTGAAAAAAACGCCAATATGCGGCAGCCAATCAATTGAATTGCTCTACAAAAATTATTTGCTCCCTATCCGATAAAGCGACGATTCGTTTCTGATAATCAATGAGTTTTGGACAATGGCGGGAGTAGCATATAACTCTCCGGTTAATATATTCTCTGCCAGGATTTCGAGAGTACGGCCGGCTTTCAAAACCAGCGTCTCCCCTTTAACCGAAGTAAAATAAACCCGTCCACCGGCATATACCGGCGAGGCATTGTATTTATTCTTCATTTTTTTGGTATACAAAGTACTCCCATTCCTTGCATCTATTGCAATCAGGTTATTACGGCTGTCCACCGTATAGATGATTCCGTCCTTTATCAATGGACTAAGCAATTGTATAATAGGTGTTTTTACTCTCCATAAAATATTTGTGAGGGTAACATCTCCGGAACCCCTGGGATCAACTGCCAGTAGTTCTGCATATTTCTCTACATCAGGGGGGGCAACATAACTGGTGTAAAAATAGACAATTCCCCCTTCGCTGATTGGCATCGCGATGGTAGAATCCACTCCTTGTACGACTCGCCACACCTCTTTTCCGGTTTCGGCTTCATAGGCAATGCAAACTGTCGATCCATTGGAAATAAGAAGATCCTTTCCATTCACATTAACCACCAATGGGGTGATGTAGGCCTTTTTCCCTACTGGTGAAAGCTTTTCATAGCACTCCTTTGGGCGGTCGGTCCGCCAGATCGTCTGCCCTGTTTTTTTATTAAGCGCTACAATAAACTGGTGATCTGTACCCTCATAATGGACAATCAGGAAATTTTTGTAGAGTATCGGAGAGGCACCGGTTCCTTGCATATGATCACATTTCAAATCATCTCTTTTCCAAACAATCTGACCGTTTCCGGTATTGACACATGCCGTTCCCGAACTTCCAAAATTCAGATAGACAAATCCTTGCTCAATCACGGGAGTAGGTGATGCATAGGAGTTAACTGCATGTTTACCGTAAATACTATCCTGTTTAAAGAGTAAAAGATCGAAGATTACTTTACCAGTGTTAAAGTCAAAGCACATTCCCGACATCTTTTTGCCATCGACCGTCGCTGTTGTTACCCAAATCTGATTTCCATAAATGACGGGCGAAGACCATCCTCTTCCGCTAATATCGGTTTTCCAGGTGATATTGGTTGTATCATTCCAGACAATTGGCACTAGTGTATCGGTTGAAATACCATTCAGATTACTTCCCCTGAAATGGGTCCAATTGTCTTCCTGTCCAAAGGCAATTGTATACCCGAAAATGAAAGTTGAGCAACAAAAAAGAATTATTAATGCTAATTGTTTGTTTTTCATGTGCTTAATAAGTATCAGCTTCATTAAATAATCATATCTTCCCAGTTTTTAAAAAGTAAATCGGCTCCCGATTCCCATAATACATTGTTATCCAATATGCCGGTATTAATAGCAACTGTAAATATGCCGGCCGATTTGGCCGATTGAATTCCCAGGGGGGCATTTTCGATCACGATTACCTCATCAGCATTCAATCCGGATCTTTGCAAAGCGGTGAGATAAGGTTCGGGATGAGGCTTCCCATATTTGACATCCTTACCGGAAATAATCCGTTCTGCAGCTATCAGGCCATGAAAATCATCAAGCAATGCATTTAAAAATTTATCCTGTGATGAACCTGTAACAACCCAAATATCAATTCCTTTATTTTTCAGACCCTCCATAAGCGCATAGGCGCCAGCAAAAGGGATTGCGTCCGGATAGAATTCGATGAGCTCTGTTTTTTTTGTATAAATCTGATCTATTTCGGCATCAGTGGCATCTCTTTCTTCATTTTGCTGATAAACAAGATTGATAGTGGATTGAGCAGTGCGGCCTTCATTATGATAGACCATTTCGGGTGGAAAATCAATTCCAAAATGTTGGAAAGCATTGCTCCAGGCATCTGCATGAGCTCCCATCGAATCGTAAAGTATCCCATCCATATCAAAAAACACCCCTTTTTTATGGGCTAAAACTTCTTGTATTCTGCTGTTTATCATTTTTTACGGTTTCTTTCTGTCTGTTTCCGGTCTGGGCTTCATAACAGGTTTGCCTGGTAATTTTGCGTTTCGCATTGCGGCATTGTAAACAAAGGAAGCAGTAATTACTGCATTCTGTTTAAGATCAGCCATCACCAGCCTCTCATAGGTATCCATTGTGGTATGATATCCCCGTCCATATTCAATCTCATCCTGTATAAATTGAAATCCGGGTAATCCAACTGCATCGAACGAAAGATGGTCGGTGCCGGAGGTATTTCTGATGGTGACCGTTGAAGCGCCCATATCATTAAATGGTTTAAGCCACTCTTCAAATATTGGCCTGACTAACTCATTTTCCTGGATATAAATGCCACGATATTTCCCTGATCCGTTATCCATATTAAAATATCCGGCAAATTTCTCAAAGTCTGACTTGTGTTCCTTTGTTTTTGGATCAACCAGGTATTTTTCCACATATCCGCGCGACCCGTTTAACCCCTGTTCTTCGCCTCCCCAAAGTGCAATACGAATGGTTCTCCGCGGAACAACATCAAGATTTTTAAGTATTCGCAGTGCTTCCAACATTACGATGCATCCAGAGGCATTATCTGCCGCACCGGTTCCACCATGCCACGAATCGATATGAGCGCCTAACATAACCACTTCATTTTTAAGTGCCTTGTCAGTCCCGGGTATTTCACCAATCACATTGTAAACATTCGGACTATTGAAAAAATTATTTTTGATTTCAACTTCCATCTCAACAGGAATGCCATGCAGCAGCAGTCGTTCCATTCTGCCATAATCTTCATTTGGAAGATTAAGTTCCGCAATGGGTTCCTTTGTCCCGGATGTATAATTTCCACCATTTGACCTTGGAACATTGAATGAACCCGAATTATTGAGAATGGCAGCAGCTCCTTCAGCTGCGAGAAAGGCAGTTATTTTCAAGCGTAAAGCCAGTCGCGCCTGCATTGCTGCGAAATCAAAGATGGGTCTTCTTCCCGGTGCAGAGGAAGATGCCATTGAAAGATCTTTAAGCTGCGCTTCAGTTAAACGGTTAGCCAAGGGTTCAAAACTTATTTCATATGTTGTTGCTGAAGGCATCAGAACAATTTTACCGGATACTTTTCCCTTATATTTTTCAAGATCGGTTTCAGCTTTTACATCCAGCAAAACAACTTCACTTTTAATAACGCCGTTGGTACTTCCGGTCCAGGCTACAGGATTACACGCAAAGTTTGTATAATAAGGCGATGTAATTGCTGCATAGGTCTTCAGGTTATCCCAGCCTCCCTGGCTGAAATCTCTGGCAGCTTCGATTCTTACATTCTGAAAGCCCAGCTCTTCCATTTTTTTCATTGCCCATTCATTTCCACGGTTGTTTCCGGTGGAACCTGTCAGCCTCGGTCCAACAAAATCAGTAAGCCAAAAAGCAAGATCCTCGATACTTGAATTTTTCAAACCTTCCTGCTTGATTTTGTAAATCATACCAAGGTCAATATTTTCGTTTTGTGACATTAAACATAACGGAACAAATAACAGACACAATAAAGCGGTAAAGATTTTCTTACGTTTCATTAGCGAATTTTTATAATTTTTTCGGAGGTTTCAAATGTAGATAAAATTTCAATTACCCCAATTGACTTGAATTGATCTAAATCAA
Source organism: Mariniphaga sp. (assembly GCA_037133495.1). Classification (GTDB taxonomy): domain Bacteria; phylum Bacteroidota; class Bacteroidia; order Bacteroidales; family Prolixibacteraceae; genus JAAFHB01. Next base: position 44,023 of record JBAXOA010000026.1, read on the forward strand.
CCACTTTAGAGTAAATTTGCATCGTTATGAATTTCTATTTTGAATAAAATAAATGAATTAATTGTGATCAACATATTGAAATTCAATGGAATAGTATAAATTTATACCCATACAGATCAAAAAGGCATACTTCATTGTTATTACAGACAAAGGAGCAATCAAAATCTGCTGAATATTACCTGAATATTACAAATAATAAAATGATTAAGGAAATTAACATAAGGCAAGCATTAAAACATAGGATACTCGTTCTCGATGGTGCAATGGGGACAATGATTCAACGGGTAAAACTGACGGAAGAGGATTTTCGCGGGGAACGATTTGCAAATTGGAGTTCGCCGCTTAAAGGAAACAACGACCTGCTTTCAATTACAAAACCCACTGTAATTCAGGATATTCATGAAGCATTTCTCGAAGCCGGCGCTGATATCGTTGCAACAAATACATTTAATGCAACGCGGGTTTCTCAGGCTGATTATGGTATGGAAGCGAATGTTTATGAGCTTAATAAAGCTTCGGCTCAAATAGCACGTTCGGCTGCAGCAAATTATTCGACGCCTGAAAAACCACGATATGTCGCCGGAGCTATCGGACCAACCAATAAAACCTGCTCTATGTCACCCGATGTAAATGACGCCGGATACCGTGCAATTTCATTTGCTGATATGAAAGAGTCCTACCGGGAGCAGGTAGAGGGACTGCTCGATGGTGGTGTTGATATCCTTCTGGTAGAGACGATTTTTGACACTCTGAACGCCAAAGCTGCAATGATGGCAATAGAAGAAGTGCTCGAATACCGGAAGATCAGGATTGAAGTAATGATTTCGGGGACAATCACCGATGCAAGTGGCCGAACACTCTCCGGACAAACCGTTGAGGCATTCCTTAACTCACTATCTCACATAGACTTACTCACCATCGGATTGAACTGTTCCTTAGGTGCCAAGGAGCTGCGACCCTACCTTGAAGAGTTAAGCCGGAAAGCTCCTTTTTACATCAGTGCCCATCCAAATGCCGGTCTTCCCAACCAATTTGGGGAATATGATGAGACCCCCGAAACGATGGCGCTTTATGTGCGCGATTTTTTCAAAGACCGAATGGTAAATA
>JBAXOA010000027.1:0-44423 GCA_037133495.1 Mariniphaga sp.
CTTTGGATGCCCATCCCCAAACCGGAATTTCCATTCCCTGCTGGAGGACCATATTACTCCCGAAAATCGGGGGAACTGTTACCTGCGATACGCCTGCCATTGACCATAATAGGAAAATTAACAGGGAGCTTGATTTAATAATGTTCATTTTCATAATAAAAGATATAGATTAAAATTATTAATTTGTTAACTGCTTATACCTGATCAACTCTTTCTTTAAATTTTCGTAGTTCACGTCCTGAACCGCGATCCCCTTATCAGCTGCCAGCGCTGCCGCAATCCCCGCGCTTTGTCCGAGAATCATAAAAACCGGTTCCATCCGGACAGAGCCATAGGCAATGTGTGAAGATGAAATACAGACCGGTACCAATAAATTGGAACACTCCTTTTTCTTGGGTGTCATTGATCTGTACGAGATTAAATAGGGTTTTTTCGGAGAAACCCCGATATCTCCCTCATTTTGAACGAATCCCTCTTTGGTTACAAAGCGCTGAACATTATGGGAATCCATTGCATAAGAACCCATTCCAACAGGTTCAGGGACGATTCGTTTAGCGAAAAGATCATTTTCATTCATCACATATTCTCCCACCATCCGGCGTGATTCACGGACATACATCTGATAAGGCCAATTTCCATTGTCGGCAAACTCATCCTTCGCCAATCCCCAGTTTTTCATCTTTTCACGAATCTCTTTGGGCACCCGCCGGCTATGAGCCACGAACCAAAGCAAACCCTTCTGATAGATCTCATGTTGTTTAAAAATCTCTTTCCGAACTTTGTAACTTCCTTCAGGATAATTGTAATTCATCCCGATGTAATCAGAACTGAAAGGGCCATGGTTATTGGTATCTGTTTTTCGGTTGGGGATCATGTCAAATTTTCCAAACCAGTCGCGCCATCCTGCCTCAAAAACACGGGCCAGAAGTTCGTATTGGGTGGAATCGTACCCTTCAGGTTTAGGGAATTGAACTGTATTGTCAGGCCGGTTGCTCATACAGGTTCTGAAGCAGTAGGTCTGAATTTTGGAGTCGCCTGAACAGTTAACTCCCGGATTATCGGACGAAACCAGCGGCACGAGTCCGCTTTCCGGTTTGCCGGGGATTTTATAGGGATCGATCTTGTCTTTGAAATAGTGCTGGTGGTGAAACACGTTGACCTGTACGCCATTGAAGGTCTCGTTGTATTCGCTGCAAGCCTCGCGGCCAATCCGGTACTTTACACCGGCAGCAGCCATTAAATCACCTTCGTAGGTGGCATCAATAAAAATTTTGCCTCTGAAGGTTTTTCCTGACAAGGTCTTGAGTACAATAATACGCCCGTTTTCCATTTTCAAGCCCTTCTCCCTGTCGAGCCATTCATCGCGAAGGATCCGAATCTTGCCCTCTTTAATATAGTCTTCAAAAATCTGCTCCGCCACATGAGGTTCAAAGATCCACATCGTGCGATTTTCACCGTCGATTGCAGCAGTTCCCTGTCCTTTATTGCCAAATTCAGTCCGGGCTTCCCATTTCCACGCTTTGGAAGCCGCATAATGGAGATAAACGCGATTGTAAAAATCACGCGACAACCCACCTATCACGGCTTTGTTGCCTACATCTGTGTAGCCTAAGCCGGAAGCCGAAACGCCTCCAATATGTTTGTCGGGAGAAACCACGATAACCGATTTCCCCATGTTGTTTACCTGAACCGCGGCAATGATTCCGGCTGAGGTCCCGCCATAAACAACAACATCCGCTTCGAAATCAGTTCCATTTTGAGCATAAGCAAGAGTGCCCGACAACAGGGTCAGAAAGGTAATGATTAAGCAAAGAAGTTGTTTCTTCATTTTATTGGTTTTCAAAAAATTTGTATCAATACTGCAGGCCTGCTTTTCCGCGAACGCCCGACTCTTTTTTCACCTCTGCATTCTGGGTGTTGTTGTTGTCCAGAACGTTATCGCGGGTGGTGGCATTACCGGCACATTGCTCCTTGATGTGGAATATGTCTGAATTCATATTCGAGAACACATTGTCCTGCACGCGGATGTAGCCACTGTTGTTATCTAAAAAGATTCCGTTCACCGGATAGACATCAGCCCAGATACTCCGGCCATAATCGTGCATCCAGTTTTGGATGATGCGGGTACCTGGTTGAAGGGCCAAAGTATAAACAGCGCCTCCGTCGTCGTGCAACCGCATCACATGATGGATGTTGTTTCGCCGGATCAAATTATCGCGCATCCCACTGAGATTGTCGCCGTAGTGGTTGCCGATTTGCATCCCGGAATACATGCCAAACCGGATTTCATTGTTCTCCACCACGAGGCCGGCGACACAACTTGCCAGCAGGGCCATCCCATTGGTATAGTTCATGCCAAAATTTTCGATCAGATTATCCGAGAGGTGGTCGTTCTTGCAGAACAGACTGTCAGGGGGAAATGGTTTTTTCCAGGTGTCAATCACAATGCCATTGGCACAGACCTGGTCGAGGTGACAAAACTGTATATTGCTGTTTTTTACTCCTTTGCTAAATACGATGCCGTGAAATCCGGCTCCCAGCACCTCGCAATGGAGGGCGGTGAAATTATCGGCGAACTTTACTTCCAGTACTGCCCGGTCATCTGCCGCAGTGTATCCTCTTCCCTGAACTGCCTGGGTGGCAACCAGCCCGTCGCGGCTTGGAGCCGTCCAATTGGTATAGGCCATGCGAAGGTTTTTCAGGCTTAGGTTAAATGCTGGCTTTGTTGCCTCACCACTTACCTTTACGATCGTTTCCAATGCCGGGTAGATGATCTCCGTTTTCCGTATGTCCTCATCTTTACCTGGCATGTAGTACAACATATTTTCTGTTTTGTCGAGGTACCATTCATCGCTTTGGTCCAGAAATTCTAGCGCATTTTCAAAATAATACGGCTTTCCAGGCTTCAGCATGCTGGAATACATCGAAAAGAAATATTTTCTGGCAGGTTCCATCAGCGTAATATAGGCAGTATCCTTGTCTGTTTTAAATGCTTCTATTTTAACACGGCTTTGGTACCAATGCTGATTAAAAACCATCTCGGCATCACCGCGGTTATTCCATTTCGGAACTTCCGAAGCATTCACTTTGATGGTCTGATTCTTCAGGTCAAAACCCAGTCCACGGTTGTAGGGACCGAAATCGGTGTTATTATCGCGATTGGGCGTTCTGGCCCTTACGGCCATCTTCCCGTTTACATACAATTGCCGAAAATCTGTCCCTGCCGGAACTTTGGTTTTGAAAATTCCTTTCCCCGATTTCTCCCACTTTGCAATTTTTTTTCCTCCTGAGAGGGTCACTTTTTCACCCTCAGCTGCCATCAGCATCAAACTGTCTTTTTTGCCGCCTGTCTCACGATTGGTGATTTCCAAAGGCTGGTTCAGAAGGTATTCGCCCCCGTTAAAGATTACCGTAATGGTACCGGCATGTTTACTTCTCACTTCCCGAAGTTTTGAAGTTAATCCTTCAATATTCCCGGGCTGCTCTTTTGAAAAAGTGGTTCCGGCGCCAACCGTTGAAACATAGAACGTTTCCTGTGCTTGTGCCACAAAAGTTGCAAAAGCGAGCAACAGAAACAGAACGGTTTGTTTTTTTGAGTTCATCTTTTAGTTGTTTTTTGTTGGTAACCAGGTGCAGATATGTTTTCCTTCCCAACCATTCACCGAGGCATAATCGACCATGTGAATGACTCCGCCGGTAGTGGGGACACTAAACTGCAATCTTGTATTTTGTAGAAGTGGATTTTCAGCCACGATCTTCACATAACCATTTTTCGATTGAATTGAAACGGGCTGACTATAACCTGAATCAATATTTTCATCCCGGCTCAGCACGATAGGGCCGCGAATCAAAGCCTGGAAATTGTCACCGGCCCTGTTGCTGCCATGGGGTGCCTGAATCAAACGGCAGCGCATATCGAGATTGAGTACGACCTTGTCGCCGGAGCTCCAGATCCGATCCATTTCGCAATAGGTACCGGGAAGTGCTTTGACCGTTTTGCCGTTGACTTTCACCGTTGAGGTGGTGCTCCAGGCAGGAATCCGAATTTTAATGGAGAATTTTTCTGCTTGCTGAGGCTTAACCGTCAGAACGACCAAACCCGTTTTGGGATAATCGGTTACGATACTGAGCTGAACCTCCTGGCTTTTGGGAGTCATTGCAGTGGAAGTCCCTGCATTATAAAGATTTACGACAGGACCTTGGTTTGAATTCATCACGGCAATGTAAGGGATATAGGCTAGTCCCATCGGACCGTTTAAGGTACAGCAGGTCACCATTACACCATCCGTCGTTCCGCCCCATCCTTTCGGATTGGCTTTCACTCCGTTGAGCCAGCTGAAATAGCTGAAGCGGTCGCCGGATGGTTTCAAGGCACCGATCAGACCGTTGTAAATATACTTTTCGATATCGTCAACGGCTGTCGGGTCACCGGTAAGCCTGAGGATCTGACTGCAAAATTTCATCCAGGTAACTCCGACACACGTTTCCATGGTGCGCTTGATATCGGGATTGGTCTGTTCAGCGGCGGAATTTCCCCATCCTTCGCCATACATATCGGGATGATAGGGCTGATCGGAACCACCGTTGCCGATGATGGTGATTTCTTTGGTTTTGATATTGCGGTAAAGGTTCATGAACGATTGTTTCCAGTGTTCATTTCCGGTAACCCTGTAATATTCCACCAATCCTTCGAAGAGGGAAGTCATTTCGTAAGCCTTGGGCCAACTGCCACCCATCTTCCACGGATCGGTATTGTCGAAGGCCTGTTCGATCACATTAAAGCCCTTGGCCCCCCCTTCCACCTCCACAATGTATTTTGCAAAATCAAGGTAGCGCTGTGATCCAGTCAGTTTGTAAAGCCGCATAATCGGTTCGAGCAGCGAGCACGACTCAAGCCGGTTCTTGCTCCAGCCCTGTTCGGTGATCGGGACTTTGGGAGCAGGACCTATCTGGGCAAGGATACAGTCGGCCTGATCGATCATCGCTTTTAAAACTTCAGGATTTTTCTCCACCTGGTTGTAAAAATCATCCAATCCGAGCAAGACATATTTTCGTTCCCATAAATCGCCTTTGGGTCCGTCAGGTTGAGACGCAACCTCAGAGCAGCTGATACTTCCGTTCGCACGTCGCGTGGTCAACAAATCGGCCACGGTAGCCTGGAGCATTTTTTTTAGTTCAGGGTCCTGCGTATACCGATAGAACATACAACCTGACCGGACCGCTTTGCCCCACATCTCTCCCTGTGCAAAATAGGTTCTGCCATTCCGGAAGTTTTTAACAAATCCCGAATACGGGACGACCCCTTTATTCCAGTGCACCAATGAGTTCTGAATGTAGTCCTCCAGGTATCCTTGAAGATGGACAGAATTGGCAGGCAAAGGATAAAACTGATCCTTCACCTGTGGATATCCATCGAAACCGAATACCATGATCAAAAGAAAACCCAGAAGGATCTTTGGAATCCAACCTGAAATTGTTCCCTGATCAGAGAAAATCACTTTCAGAATTTTATTTTGCACTCGTATTAACATCTCTTATTTTGTCTCAGTCTTCTTCAGCTCTTCAGCCTTTGCTTTGATCGTCTTTTGAATACCTGGCATGTATTTTTGCATCATAACCATCATCATATCTTTTGCAATCTCCGGCGATATTTTTAAGAGTTTTTGTCCTGAAGGAGATTTGTAAAAAGCAATAAAATCATTAATCTCATTTTGAGAAAAATATTTATCATAGAGAGGCACGACATCTTCATTAATCCACTTAGTCGATATTTCCTTAACCGTCTGCATGGTTAAATTCTGCAACTCTTTTGAATGTGCCCTTGACGTTGAATCTTTTATCTGACTTTGCATTTGGATTGACAACGGTTTGACCATTGATTTCAACATTTTATCCATCGTTGAATCTTGCTGCATCAAATGAAATAATTCTTTGATAGATTCCTGCTTTGTTTGCGAATAACTGTTGATGAATGCTGCAACACAAAAAAATACAACTAAAAAGAGCTTTTTCATAATGATTTATGTTAGATAAATGCTTTTAAAACTTTTATCATTACTTTACTTGAAAGGGATATTTTAGAACCGGCATTTCCTGCTCGATCCAATGGTTGTATTCATCATATCCGTTTTCGGGACTTTCAGTATCGCGGCGGAAAATTTCACCGGGAATCGGATACCAGTTAATGCTGCGGCTTTCGTCGGTATCGGCTACAATACTTTTCGCACTTTCACCGTTTCCGTTGGTTGCTGTAACACTGAATTCGTAGATTTTCCGGTCTCCGACCAATTTAACGGCTGCTTTTCGGTCAGTTCCAGAATAGATTTTCTTGGCTTCCGAAGTGCCTTTTACCCCTTGATAAAGCGTATATTGGTCTGCTCCAAGTACTTGTCCCCAGTCCAGACTAACTTCATTTCCTGTTTTTACAGCCATTAACCCCTCAGGAGCATGAGGCTTAACGCTTGCGGGATAAACAGGATAGTCACCTGATGGTTGACCGGTTCCCCCTTTGCCGTTGGCTAAAACGCGTACATGAACTTTCTTTCCGTCGGTTAAGCCGGTAAGTTTGTAACGGGTATTTTTGATTCCATTCGCGATCTCACCCCAATCGGCTCCTCCATTGGTGCTTTTCTGTATCGAATACGTTGTTGCACCCGTTACCGGAAGCCATTCCAGTTCACACCAAGTAGCTCCGCTTACTGATCGTACGATTTCGGGAGCCGATGGGATAACACCGGCACTGGTCCATTGCCACTCGTGCCTGCCAGCCGGAACTCTCAACGCAAAAATATTTCCTTTTGTCTGATTCAATGTTATTTCCTTCCCGTCGAGGTAGAAGACCAACCCGATAGAAGATTTATCCAGTGAGAATTGTACGGCAGTCTCTTTGCGCACCTGCACAATTCCGGTGAACCCTTTTTCCGTATTCTTCAGGCTCATCCCTCCAAATTGAGATGGATCCGAAAATGCTGCTGTTAATCCGGGGATTCCAATTTTTTTACCCTGAAAAAGGGCAGATTCAAAAATCTTTTTATCAGCCGACTGTCTGATAATTCCTGAACTTCCTTCAAAAACAAGGTTGTCATGTTTAAAGACAAGGTTGTGGTCATCCCGCATCACCCAATCTGTTGATCCGTCGGGTTTTTCTATTCGGTAGGACACTCCTTCCAATACCGGTTTAAGCTGTTTTTTATGGGATACAAATGTCAGAAAGTCACCTTTACCATCATAATAACGACCTTTGGTGGTCAGTTCGCCATTGTCTTTATGGTAGGTACTGTTGGAGGGTTGAATATTCGCATCAGCCCCTTTGATGCCAGGCCTGAGCTGTTCGATGACCGGAAAATCGTCGCTTTTCTCTACGAACCACGAAAGTCTGCTTTCGACTGAATTATCTTTTACATCATCCAGAATTACAATATAATCGTTGCCTGACATCAGGACGCTGCGCGATTTGTAATCGGGGGCGGCTTCGCCATTCGCTTGAATAGATGCAAATTGTGCAAATCCGAAATCGTATAAAGGATCGGTCAGATCGTTCCGTCCGACACTGCGGTAGTCGCCAATGCAGCGGTAGCTTTTGTCTTTTTTCACACCGAAATTGGTACAACGTTCGGTGTCACCCATCGGGGCATCTCCAACATCTTCCATTCCGTTATGACTGAAACGTTTCCCATCCGCATAGTAATAGATGATCCCATTTCCACCTTTCCCGGCGCGGCCCCAGCGGTAGTTCGGACCATCGTCGATTTGCTGAAGATGAACATACATTTCATCGGGCTGACCGAAATTCTTACGAAGGTTAAAACCATAACCGGTGTATTTTTCCGATTTCAGGTGAGGATTGGTACCTCCGGGATGATTGTACACCGTTTTGGCAGGACCATCCCATGGATCAGGCCTTCCAACTTTAAATTCGAATCCCAGATCTTCTGGTGAGGTTGTCCATAACAGATTTTCAGCAAGCAGCGGATTGTAGTAAAACAACTCCTGACCAAGCGTGTACATCAGGTTAGAAGGTGAGAGTCCCCTCGAATGGGCGCCTTGCGGTGGATTTACCCGCCTCCCTTTATCGCTTGTCAATGGTGAAGTCAACCCGTTTAATAGCCAGTCGGCGTAAATGGAGATATTGGGTTGCAACATTCGGTTTTTCCCGTCGTAAAAATGGTGAAGCAAGAAACTGGTCTTTAGTGTTGGTCTTAAGAACGCCCATGTATAACACCCCAGGTTTTCGGTCCAGCGGCCTCCCTTTGCTTCCCATGCCGGTTCATTCGGCCGGGTGTGGTATCTCAGATTCAGGGCAGTTGATTTTTCAAAATGATCGGCCATCTCTTTGGCTTGCGGATGATCGGGGAAAAGAAAGGCAGCCATGCCCGGAACTCCCTTAATATCAGCCAGAAAATTAGGGTGCCCGCTCAACATATTTCGGATCGGCATCAGTGTTTCGTCCATAAAGATATAGGACATAAACAAATAGCACGCTCTCGCTTGACGGTAATCCTGTTCAGAAAGTGTGGACTCCGCATTTTCGAATAAAGGGGTGATATTGTCATAAAAAGTTCGTGTACCAACCGGGTTAGGTCCTTTTGACCGTTCGCCCGCATCTGCCATGCCCCCTGTTGTCCGTTTCAGGTTCGATAATAAATCCTTTGGGTTAAATTTAGCTTCCTGTGACGGCAATTTGAAAAAGGCAGGATGGGCAGGTTTCCCAGAAGCATAATCAAGCACCCAATCCTTGGTTTTATTCAACGAAATCCAACCGTGCCAGCGTCGAAGATAGTCGACATACACCTGGGCCGCATTGGTGCGATTCGCAACCTCAACATCTTTTTGGTGGGGATAAACCGTCAGGGCAAGTGAGCGGGTTCCGGTTACCAATGGAAAGCTCCAGTAGAACCCGTTTTTGTAAATGAAATGAACCGATAAGTTGTCCTTACTAGCCCAAAGAGGGTAGGCCGGATCGACCCATTTCTCAAAATCTTTGATAAAAATCCCAACCGATTGCCCGGTCTTTTCATTCCAGAAGGTAGCGCACGTCAGATTCCACCAGGTCATCCAGTTGTGATATGGGGCGATTTTAAACGGCAAGAGTCCGTTCGGAAGATTCTTCTGGTCATAGGGCATATCGGGATGCTTAACCCCGTTTGGGTCGCCATCACTTCCGCCAATTTTCTCCCAGACAAAGCTGTCGTAGCCCCTTTTGTCCTTGTAGGTGGGAGCACCCGGCCGGTTAGGGCAATACCGGATCTCTGGTTCGAAACCGGTCCAGACGATTTTCCAGGCCATCGAATCAGCTTCGGTAAAACCACTCATGTTCTCCTCTGTTTCGAGGTAATCCATTCCGGCCACCACCTGAATTTTCAATTGAAAACTTTTTCCTCCGGCAAACCGGTAATCGAGCAGGTATTGTGCAAACAACGGTCCCACAGACAACTCACTCACTTTCAATTTCTGAAACGGAAGATTGGCAGGCATCACAGATTTGCCCAGCCATTGTGTCTGGTTTCCGATCTGTAATACGGGAGGGACCAGTTTGAGGTATTCGCCCGGAGCAGGAATACTCACTTTGAGTGTTCCATTGTCGATGGTGGTTTCGGCTGCTTTTGAGACCACTGCTATTCGTTGAGGCACAGTTTGTTCCTTTAGTTCAGAAAGGTTCTTTTTTGCTGTCAGGCTGAACTCTTTTTTCGCACCTGAAGGTAGATCGGATAAAAAGCAAAGAGTGGCTGTCGCTATTTTTCCATTAATTGCTTGAATGTTATTAAACTGAAAAGCAATGGGTTGGTTTGATCCCTTATCGATCAGCACCAGCTCCTTGGCACTGACAGGATTCAAAGTAAAATCAACCGGATATTCGAGCAAAGTAAGCGGCCACGACATATTCGGAAGATTCAGATCATCTTTCAGCACAACACGGATTTCCCCGTTTGACCATTTCAAAGGTTGCTTTTTAATCTCAGGGAATGCTGTTTTTGCCTGAATAGAGAGGGAGATCAGCAATGCCCAAACAATCAGCAACATTTTTAAAATGGCAATTCCTGTTTTTTTCTTTTTGTCGATTTTCGTGGCAATCATCGTGTTTGTCTTTTTCGGTTTTTTAATTAACTCAATTTTTTTTCTTTTCCTGGAAGGGATATTTCAATACCGGCATTTTCTGCTCGATCCAATGGTTGTATTCGTCATACCCATTCTCGGCGCTCTCCGTATCGCGGCGGAACACTTCGCCCGGAATCGGGTACCAATTCAGGATCGATTGTTCGTCGGTATCAGCAACAATACTTTTGGCACTCTCACCATTCCCATTGTTGGAGGTTACGCTAAATTCGGTGACTTTGGCACCGGGGAGTAACTTAATTATTGTTGAATGGTGTGTTCCCGAATAGATCTTTTTGGATTCCGTACTCCCTTTCGTACGTTGATAGAGGGTATATTGGTCTGCCCCCAATACCTGCCCCCAGGTCAGACTAACATCATTCCCTGTTTTTACAGCAATCAGCCCTTCCGGAGCATGAGGTTTTGTGCTTGCAGGATAGATTGGATAGTCACCTGATGGTTGGCTGATTCCCCCTTTGCCGATGGCCAATACGCGGACATGAACCTTTTTCCCGCAGGTCAGGCCGGTAAGTTTGTGACGGGTATTTTGGATTCCATTAGCAATGTCACCCCAATCAGCTCCTCCATTTGTGCTTTTCTGTACAGAATAGGTGGTTGCACCCGCTACCGGAAGCCATTCCAGTTCACACCAGGTGGCTCCGTTTACAGATCGCCCGATTTCGGGAACCGATGGGATAACGCCGGCCCAGGTCCATTGCCATTCGTGCCTGCCAGCCGGAACCCTAAACGCAAAAATATTTCCTTTTGTTTGATTCAGTGTTATTTCCTTCCCGTCGAGGTAGAAAACCAATCCGGTGGAAGGTTTATCCAGTGAGAATTGAATGGAAGTCTCTTTTCGAACCTGGACAATTCCGGAAAATCCGGTCGGTGTATTTTTAAGGCTTACACCTCCATATTGAGGAAGCGCCGGAAACTCAGCCGTTAGTCCGGGGATACCGATTTTTTTACCTTGAAAAAGGGCTGCTTCAAAGAATTTCTGGTCCTTCGATTGTCTGACGATGCCTGCTGTCCCTTCAAAAATCAGGTGACCGTGGTTAAAAACCACCGTGTGGTCGTCGCGCAAAACCCATTCTGTTGAGCCGTCCGGTTTTTCGACCCGGCAGGCTTCCGCCTCCATGACAGGTTTTAGCTGCTCCTTATGGGACACAAATGTGAGGAAATCACCTTTCCCATCGTAAAAACGTCCCTTAGTAGTTAAGGCACTCTTATCGTCGTGGTAATAGCTTTTGGAGGGCTGCATATTAGAATCAACCGCCTGAGCACCTGGTTTTAGCTGGTGAATAGATGGAAATTCATCATCTTTTCCTACGAACCACGAGAGCCGGCCTTCTACCGAATGATCCTTCACGTCATCAAAAATGAGAATATAGTCACTCCCCGACATCAAAACGCTGCGTGAGTTATATTCGGGAGCTGCCTCACCGTTGGCCTGAATGGAAGCGAACTGTGCAAATCCAAAATCATACAACGGATCGGTTAGGTCTTTCCGTCCAACGCTGCGATAGTCGCCGATGCAACGGTAGCTTTTGTCTTTTTTTACGCCGAAATTGGTGCAACGTTCGGTGTCCCCCATTGGAGCATCTCCTACGTCTTCGATGCCGTTGTGGCTCAAACGTTTTCCGGCAGCATAGTAGTAGATGATTCCATTCCCGCCTTTTCCGGCACGTCCCCAGCGGTAGTTGGGCCCGTCGTCGATCTGCTGCAGGTGGACAAACATTTCGTCCGGCTCGCCGAAATTCTGACGCAGGTTAAAACCATAACCGGTGTATTTTGTTGATTTCAGGTGTGGATTGGTTCCTGCGGGACGGGTAAAGAGCGCTTTTGTTGGGGCATCCCAAGGATTGGGTCGCTGTGTTGGGGCTTCAAAACCACGGTCTTTGGGAGAGGTGGACCAGCAGATATATTCCGACAAAAGCGGATCATAATCAAACAGTTCGCTTCCAAGGGTGTAGAACAGGGTTGTTGGCATACCGGTTCTCGAATGGGCTCCCTGAGGTAAAATTTGCCTTCTTGAATTTTCTTTATCCCAAGGTGACGATAACCCATTCAACAGCCAATCGGCATAAAGGTTGATATTGGGTTGCAACAGCCTGTTTTTGCCGTCGTAGAAATGGTGGAGCAGGAAACTTGGCCTTAAGGTTCCATTCAAAAATCCCCAGGTATAAAGTGCCATATTTTCGGTCCAGCGTCCCCCTTTGGCCTCCCAGGCAGGTTCTTCAGGCCGGGTATGGTATCTTAAATTGAGGGCGATTACTTTTTCAAAATGATCTGCAATCTCTTTGGCCTGGGGATGGTCAGGGAAAAGAAATACCGCCATTCCCAAAACAGCTTTGATGTTGGAAAGAAAATTCGGATGCCCGCTCAGCATATTGCGCACCGGCATCAAAGCCTCATCCATAAAAACATAGGTCATGAATAAATAGTAAGCACGGGCCTGCCGGTATTCACTTTCTGTCATTCTCCCTTCCGCATTTTCAAATATAGTGGGGACGCTCATGTAAATATCGCCCGAGAATGATGGGTTAGGCCCTTTGGCTCGCTCACCCGCTTCAGACATGTCGCTGACTTTTCGTTTTAGATTGTTTAGCAGCTCCTTGGGATTAGAGGTGGCGGTAAGGTCGGGTGCTTTGAAAAACGCTGGATGAACCGGTTTTCCCGATCCGTAATCGAGCACCCATTCCCTTGTTTTATTCAGCGGGATCCAGCCATACCAGCGTCTGAGGTAGTCGACATATACCTGAGGCAGGTTGGTCTTATTCGAAACTTCAATATCTTTTTGATGAGGATAAACAGTCAACGCAATCGAACGGGTCCCGGTGACAAGTGGAAAGCTCCAGTAAAACCCGTTTTTGTAATAAAAATGAACCGAAAGGTTGTCCTTACTGGCCCAAAGCGGATAGGCGGGATCGTTCCATTTCTCAAAATCCTTGATAAAAAGACCAACTGTCTGGCCGGTTTTTTCATTCCAAAAGGCTGCCGATGGCAAGCTCCACCAGGTCATCCAATTGTGATAGGGGGCAATTTTAAATGGCAGCAATCCATCCGGCTGATTTTGTTGGTCATAAGGTAATTCAGGATGACGTTCACTCATCGGATTTCCTGCACTTCCGCCAATTTTCTCCCAGGTAAAGCTGTCATAGCCCTTCTTCTCCTTATAGGTGGGTGCTCCCGGCCTGTTAGGGCAATACCGGATTTCAGGATCAAAACCGGACCAGACGATTTTCCATGCCATCGAATCGGATTCGGTAAATCCACTCATGTTCTCTTCTGTTTCGAGGTAATCCATTCCGGCCACCATCCGAAGCTTTAATTGGAAAATTTTTCCTCCGGCAAACCGGTAATCGAGCAGGTATTGTGCAAACAACGGTCCGGCAGACAGTTCACTTACTTTCAATTTCTGAAACGGCAGGTTGGCAGGCATTACTGATTTGCCCAGCCATTGCGTTTGGTTTCCGATCTGCAATACGGGGGGAACCTGTTGAAGGTATTCGCCAGGAGCAGGAATGGTCACTTTAATAGCGCCATTGCCAATGGTGGTTTCGGCTGCTTTTGAGACCACCGATATTCGTTGGGGGATCGTTTGTTCCTTCAATTGGGGAGCATTCTTTTTCGCCGTCAGGATGAACTCTTTTTTCGCGCCGGAGGGTAAATCGGACAAAAAACAGAGCGTGGCTGTCGTTATTTTCCCATTTACTGCATGAATGTTATTCAACTGAAGCGGAATGGGTTGGTTTGATCCCTTGTCGATCAGAACCAGCTCTTTTGCCGTTGCAGGATTCGAACTGAAATCAACAGGATATTCGAGCAGGGTAAGCGGCCACGCCATATTCGGAATATTCAGATCATCTTTCAGCACAATATGGATTTCACCTTTTGACCATTTCAAGGGTTGTTTTTTGACTTCAGGGAACTCAGTTTTAGACTGAGCAGCCACGACCAGCAGCAAGGCCAAAATTGCAAGGATTATCTTCTTGACCGGTTTTTCCCTAATGCATATATTTTTGTATGTCATGGTGTTAATGTTTTTTTATCATGCTTTAAACCCGGTTTCGGATGTGTCCCCAAAGTGCAGTTTTATCCTGAAATATTTTCAAAATAATATCCGGAACAGGAAAAACAATGAATCCAAAATCAACAGATTCATGAAATTTGTTCCGGATTATTTTACTTCCGGTTTGTTTGCAGGGGGATTAACCCCTGCAATAACCTTCTAAAATGGATGTGTCTTTAAGTGATTTCGTCCGAAGATCAGGTAATTTTATTTGGCACTTTGATACTTGATCACTCCGTATAAATTCCAGCTTCCGGCGTTCGGAAGTGGCACCGCTACGTTAACTCCGTCTACAAAGACGACCGTTCCCTGGGTACGGAATAAGCCTCGTTTGCCATCACTCATCACAAAGCCGTATACCTGATCAAGATTCAGTGCGTCGGTTCTGATGAGACCTCCGGCCTGAATTCCAGCCAATAAAATGTCAAACTCATTATCGTGGGTCAGGATATCAAAATCGGCAGGTGTTACACGGTTGGTTCCTACAATATTGTCAAGGCGTTTAAAGTTAACAACCCTTATGCTTTTCCCGGCGCTCTTGAGCTTTTGAGCCATCGCACGAACGGTGTATCTCATGATCAGATTTTTTCTGATCGTTTTGTCGACAGCATTAAGCCCATCAAGATTGGTGGTCAGCGGTGTTACCTTCACCTGTTCAAAACCGACACTTGGTTTAGTGGCGATCCAGGTCAGTCTGGCACCTGAGGCCGACAGTGTTAGCCCAATATTTGCATAGGCTGTTTTATTGGCTGTGACGAAATCGGAAGCGGTGGTGGTTGTATTGGTTCTGAAGGTTGCAAGGCTGGTAATCCCTGCAAGCGAGACATTGGCAGTTCCGCTCAATCCGGTCAGCTGGATCGAGGCAGCGGTTGCCCCTGCGTAGGCGGTCATTAACACCACCGAATCACTCGGTGAGCAAAGATAAAAGTTACTGGCGACCAGCACAGGGCTGGTTCCTGCAACCCAAGCACGGTAACCTATCAGGTCGATGTCATCAGCCATCGAGATGCCATCCAGATCGTTGGTGAAACCAAACTTGTATTTGAATGAGAATAGCGGGCCGCTGTTATTGGCTTCTGCTTCGGGTCTCATCCCTTCCGATTCGTCCAGTATCCGTTCTTGTTCGCCGATGCCCCGGGAGATGATATTGGTATAGCGGAAATCGATTACATTTAAAAGTTTGCCATCAGTGCTCCCTTTTTTAATGACGGTAAAAGTGTGATAAACTGAAGTGGCGTAATTGTTGCTGTTCAGTACATTAAAAGTGAGTGTAACCTGCGATAAGGGTGCTACCAGCGGATGGATGTGAAAGGCGTAAAAGATAACCACCTCATTGAGGCTTTTGGTAAAGTTTCCCTTCGGGTCGATGACACCATCCGGTATTGTTTTTACCACCCGAGATAATTGTGATATCGCATCAGTGTTTGTGACAACCGAGAACTTCGACAATGGCTTCTTCGAAGATACTACTATTTTATAAACGACCTCACTGTCAGATTCATAATCTTTTAAAGGTCCTGTTGTGATAATATCACCTCCAGTCGCTTCTGACCCCTTATCAACATAACGGTCAACGATTGGTTGTGAAAAATCGGGGACGACTACCTCTTGTTTGCACCCGTTAAAGAGGAGTAAACCCATCAGGATAGCTACTGAATATAATATTTTTTTTGCCATAACAGAATATTTTTGAGACTATTGTTTGCAGTTTAATCGTGTAATAAAAAGTGTGGTTTAGTATCCCGGTTTTTGTTGTAATAAAGTGTTGGTAATCACATTTTTATAGTAATATGGGAAGTACCAGTAGAGAGGATTGTTCAATCGTGACTTAATGGCTGCTCTTTGATCGGCCGGATATTTTTTGGAGACATAATCACCAAGCCAGGTCTCATAGCCCGGTCGCTTGGCGAAGCGGATCAGGTCAAACCAACGAAGTCCTTCAAAAGCACCCTCAAGTGCCATCTCTTCCAGGATAAACCTGTTGACCTGCCGGGTTGGATCTTCACCGTTGGAACTCAGCTTAAACGGCATACACCACACTCTGTAACGAGGGCTTTCGACACCGGGACCATCACCGCCATTCAGGTACATCAATGCCTGGAAAGGGAGCCCCATATTGTTCAGTATCTCTATGGTTTCATTGAAGAACGGACCTGAACGGTAAAGGAGAAACTGTGCATCGTCGTTGCTGTGCGGATTGCCCTGAAGGATATCTCTGGCCACATACCTTGTGTTGAGCAGGTATTTGAATAACAAGGTATCCTGCCCGTCGATATTGTACGAAAATCCTTTTCCACGGGTACTGTCGCTCGGGCAACCCTGAACAGGATAGCCCTCGCTGTCGGAAACATAATTGAATCCCCTTGGATATAAATAGTTAAAGTAAAGTCCTCTGCTGGTAATCTGATAGGAGAGGAGCATCATCGGGGTATTGTCCCAGTTTTTGATTGCATTTGTGCTTGGTTTGAGTGCATAGATACCACCTTTTTTATTGTTTGTCCAACGCTGAAGGCTGTTTTTTTGTCCTTTACTCCCGTCAAAATCGATGTATAAACCCCACTCTTTCAGAAGTGCCTGGGGCATATAGCCATTGATTTTCTCATACCAGAAGCGGGGACTTAAACTCGTGGAGATTCCCTTCTGGTTTTCGTTGTCGCGTTCGCCGAACGGCAACATGGGGAGGATGGTTTCCCATGCGGTGGGATAATCACCCAGGTAAAGATAAAGTTCAGTAAGAAGAAAACGAGCCGATTGAGCTGTAAATTGGGCCCTTGAGGTGTTAACGTCGGCATCAGACACGGGGAGTAACAACCTTGCGATTTGCATTGTGTTGAAATTATCGGTAGCATCCTTTAAAATATTAGTGAGAATAACATCACTTCTAGAGGGGGCTACGGCTGTAATCTGATCGACAGAGGTGATACTGGCCGGGATAAAAGGGACATCTTTCCAGATCTTCACCAGTTGGAGGTAGGTCCATGCCCGCACGTATTTAATTTCAGCCACGTCAAAGGTATATTTTCCCAATCCATAGTTGACCCTGTCGACCTGCAGTATATGGCTGATCCCGGTAAGGGCATTGTTGCAGGCAACAATCAGCTTGTAAAAGTTGGTGTAGTCAGTGTAGGGATTATTCGGGGTCACCCTGTTTTGAGCTATTTCCGAAATGTATTTATCAGCACCACGAGCAGCCACTACCAAGTCCCCCTGAGCTTCGCCTGCGAGGTAGATTTGATCGACCAGAGGTTGCATCAGTCCGTAGAGTCCGGAAACAGCCGATATTGCATCGTCGGCAGTCTGAAAACTTTGACTTGCCAGTACGTATCCTTCCGGTTTAACGGTCAGGTAGTCCTTGCAGGAAAATGAGACTACAAAAGTAATACTCAGCAGAATGTATAATAATTTCTTTTTCATTCGTATATGTTTTTTTACTTATTTCGGAATTGCGTAATATTCAAAAATAGCTATTGATTGATCCGTCGTTTTATAATCCAATTTTGACTCCAACCATGAACATTTTGGACTGAGGATAATTTCCAAAATCGTATCCTCTCGAAAATACTCCTTGTCCTCCTGTTACTTCAGGATCCCAGCCAAGGTAGTTGGTGAATGTAAGCAGGTTATAACCTGAAATATAGAACTGAGCAGAACGCATGAAACCGACCTGCTTCCCAATCGTATATGATAAAGTCAAGGACTTCATTTTTAAATAAGAGCCATCTTCAATATAGGCTGATGAAGGACGTCTGTCGCCGGCCGGGTCTCCGTACAGAATATTTGGCACGCTGGTGATGTCTCCATCGGCTGACCAACGATTGAGGGCCTTCACCGATTGATTCTCATAACCGTCGCCTGTTTCGAGTTTCATCCGCAGTACATTGAGGATGTCGTTGCCATAGGAATAGGTAAAAACGGCATCCAGATCAAACTTTTTGTAGGACAGGCCGGCTGTGATACCCCCGAAGAATTTAGGATATGGATTTCCGATCACAGTCATATCCTGATCATTGATAATGCCATCCTTTACACGGTCTGCATAGTGAAAATCACCTGCCTTGTATGCGATTCCTTTGTCGTTGATAAGTTTTGAAGCAGCAGCTTCTGCCGCTGAACTGAAAACTCCGAGGTTTTCGAATCCATAAATCAACCCGGCTGCCTGGCCATTGCTGGCGATAGATGTAAATCCGTTTGCCCCGTTGATGATTGGCAGTCCATAAGGCAAATCGCCCACTTTGTTGATGTATTTGGCAACGTTGACATCTAATTTCCATACAAAATCACCTGCGTGACCCAAGGTATTGACACCCAGTTCGAAGCCACGGTTTTTAAGTGAGCCCTGGTTGGCCCAGTAGAAATTAGAACCATTAAGGTCATTAATCACTTTTGGTACTAGCAGATCGGTGGTATTGGTATTGTAATAATCGAACCGGATTCCCAGTGCTTTCTTAAACATGGAGAAATCGGCGCCGATGTTGCTGGTGTTGGTGGTTTCCCAATGAATGTTTGAATTTCCAATGTTTGCAGGGGCAATTCCGGGCTTGAAAGTGTAAAATGTTGACTCATATAATGAATAGCGGGCATTTACCGGGATATTTTGATTGGCCGTCTTTCCCCATGAGGTGCGGATGTTAAATTCATCGATAAATTTCAGTCCCTTCATCCATGGTTCCGCTTTTACTTTCCATGTGAGACCTGTATACGGAAGCACTGCAAAAGGTACGGAGGCAATCTGATAACCACTTGTAACCTGGTCTCCAAATTTTGATGATCCGTCCATTCGTACGCCACCCTTTAGGAAAAATTTCTCACGGAAGGCATATTCTGCGTTTGCAAACACCGAAACATTGTGCGTGGTTTCGTCGATTCCCGACATGGCCAGTTTCATACCGTCTCCCAATCCCTGGAAGTTATCGGAAGTGGAGTGAATGGTATAGCCATAGATATTTTTATAGTTGGACATTTCGAGGTTATACCCTGCAAAGGCCAAAAAGCGATTGTTCGGATTGAGCTGTTTTTCGAATGTCAGCGTGTGTTCAAGACTCATCACCTGTTCCGTAATTAACTGCTCTTCGGAGGTGCGGTCGAACCGTGGATCGTTGTTCACCGGAACGATTCCGTTCGCCGGCGTGAAGCGGTCCTCCTCCAATCCTTTGCGGTCCAGCGACAATGTGAATTTTGTCTTGAGTGATTTGGAGAATTCGTATTGTGCAAAAACACTTCCAAGGATCCAGGTATTGAGTACCTCATTTTTAACCCCGTTCACAACTGCTAGCGGATTACTTTGCAAATCGAATCCCGGCAGGCTCAGGAAAGGGCCGTCGACACCTGTATTTGATTTTTGGTAAGGCGCAAATATTGAAGGTTTTGAAAGACTTAGGTACAAGGGATTGGTGCGTTCTTCAAAGCCCTGATCCATTAGATTTTTCTGTGTGCGGCTGAATCCGACGCGCATCCCTGCAGTCAGTTTTCTGGAGATCCTGAAGTCCAGATTAAATCTGGAAGTAAACCTGTTGTTAGAGATTCCTTTCCCCACTCCTTCGGTATTGTTGTATCCCACATTCAAGGAATACTTGGATGTGACGTCCCCCCCGCGCAGGTTTAAATAATAATCACTGGAGAGTGCATCGCGGTTCACCTCTTTTTGCCAGTCTGTATTGTTGGCATAGGTCCAGTAAGCAACGGTATTGGTATTGTTGTTGGTCAGAAATGGAAATTGCTGACTGATGGCTTGCTGACTCAGCCCCTGTCCGTAAAGTTTGGATGACAGATAAGAAAGATATTCCGACGAATTCATCACCGGCATCTCTCTGAAACGGGGTGAAATACCCTGCTGAGCAGATACATCAAGGAAGGATTTTCCGTTGGTCCCTTGTTTGGTTGTAATTACGATGGCTCCGTTGGCTGCCCTTGTGCCATAGATGCCGGCAGCAGATGCGTCGCGCAGTACGGTCACTGACTCAATGTCTTTCACATTGATGTCGGCCAGATAATTGTAAATATTTCCGCGTACAACCGAACCGCTGAATTGCTGATTTACCACTGGTACTCCATCAACCACCAGCAAAGGCGTATTGGTGGTAAAAAGCGACCGCACACCCCTTAGATTCAGGCTTGATCCCTCTCCGGGAACACCTGAATTGGCACGTACCTCAAGACCAGGAACAGCTCCCTCAAGCATCTGGTAAATATCGCGGTATTGAATGCTCTTGTCATACCCTTTCGAAACAACCGCATAGGCTCCATTCAGATTTTTTTCATTGGTCGTATAGTAGGGCAACCGAACAGATGCCTCACTGATATCGAGTTTTTCGGTAGCCAGTCCGATGGTTCCCTCTGTATTCCCGTTTAACGGATATTCTTTACTCTGATAACCAGGGAAAGAGATAACCAGTACGGAGTAGACGGATGGAACTTTCAATTCAAACGTTCCTGCGTCGGATGTTTCAGTGCTGATACCTCCCGACCCTTTAATACTGATATTGGCTTTTGCAATGGGCTTCGAAGATAAAAAGTCAACAACAGATCCTTTGATTGTCGTGGGTTCCTGTGCAAACAATGACAGCGAAGTCAAAAAGAATGCAATCAAAACGGAAGCATATTTTATCATATTGTGTTTTTTTAAGGTAGTACACCTACATTTTTCGCTCATAACTTTATTCTTTGATTCAGGTGGCTGTTACAATGAATTACGGTGCTGAAACTGGCTCCAGTCTAACAAAATCTACGCAGAAGGTGAACTGAAGAAATGTCGAAAGATTTGAATTCGTACATGTGAATTTAAGCTGCACCGCTCCATGGTTCAACACATTGATGGTTCCGATATCTTTAGCTACATAAAATAACGCACGACTGTTAAACACGGTCGAAGTATTCAAATTCTGGCCTAATTTCTGGCTTCCATAACTCGCACTTACCTGACCGTTGTTCGCCTCGGGTATATAACCCAGCACGACGCGGTAAGACCCTTTTGTAACATAAGGGAGGATAAAGTCGATCATTGCACCTGCTTTCGTAAAATTAAACCGTGTGTAAGACCCTATAAAACTCTTGTTGGTTGTCACTGTATTTACCTCGTAAGGTGGATTGGGTGCTGTAACAGTAATTGCAGTGGCGACTACAGGAACAGGATTCGCCTCATTGGAATAGAGAATATTAGGATTTGGAATTGTCATAAGCGGATTAGTGGGATTGGCAGGATCCTGTATCTTGGGAATAGGAAGAAACATAAACTGATTGCGGTAAAGGGTTTCCGGTACCGTAACATCGTCGAGCACATAATAATACCCGTTGCTTGCTACTTTCGCGTCTGCTTTTACCTGACTTTTGGCCACACTTAAGGGGCCTCCGAGAATATTTGTTAAACTGTTGGTGCTGCTTGCCAGCGTCGAAGTTTCACCCCTGGATAATACAGTCTTAAATAAATTATTCAGGAAAACGACCGTATCTCCCACGAAGGTCTCCGATTTTCTGAAAAAGCGACCGGCAACAATGGTATCACCATGCTTTACTCCAAGACGTGGTGCGATCATATCTACACGTCCACCCTTGGACGCAAGTATCCCGGCTACCGCCTTGCCAACCGCTAAATTGGACGGAAGAAAACCGGTGGTGAGGATGCTTTCGTCCTTTATACGGGAAGTCGTTAAATATTCGGAATACTGAACGTACTTCACAGGAGCCTGATAAATAGGGACATTTAAGGTGTCATAACCGAGTTTGATATTATTGACCGGATCAACGATCGGGACATAACTTGTTGATATATAATTTCTCATGGAAGTTAAGTCTGCATTGGCAAAGATAACATCATAGAGGCTTGCTACGGGCATGATCACTTTCTCTGCTTCCCAAATGATCCCGTTTGCAGTTCTGATCTCTGAGGCTGTGATCTTAAGGCCGTTGATTGTATTACCTTGACTTGCCAATACACCAAATTTTAGTAGCTTTCCTGATGCTCCCAATATGCTGCTGTTATTGTCCATGTCTTCCTTATACACTGCCGAAGGGACCAGGTGCATCCCCATGATTTTTTTCAGTGTAACCAGATCTGTCGTGGTATCAATCCCTGTAAAGGCTCCGTTTCGGAGTGCGAAGACGGTATAAAGGTTGGGACTGCGTAGTATTGAATCAAATCTTGCTTTTTTGAGCAAACTTGTAAATTCTTTGTAGTTGGAGTTTTTAGCCAATACGTCAAAGGTGCTTCCATCTTTTAGGTAGGTAGGTTTGACATAGTAGTTATCCCATTTTTTGTCCACACAAGACCATGCCAAAATTATCAGCAGTCCGGTCAGGATCAGAATCTTAGAATGAATTATTTTTCTCATTTTCGCTATTTATTAGATTGGCCTTAATTCCAGGGTGTACCACGCTGTATAATTTGTGCCGGGGTTAGGCAGATATAGTTTAAACTTATGAGATGCCATCTCGGTGAATTTTTTAATCCCAATTTGCCGGATATTTTTGCAGTCAGTTCCGCATACTGCGTTCCCGTATACGTCGGGACTTTTGGTCATATCAATCAGGTCGCCCAGCTTTTGGTTATCCCAAGAGTATTGCACGAAATAGTTTAAATTGGCGGTTCTTCTGCAGGTGATCCAAATGCTGTAGGTCCCTTTGAAGACAGGCTTAGTGGTCAGTTCGATTGAGTAGGCCGAAGAGTTGCTGTTGACAACCACACAATAATCGAGAAATACATTGGCCGGCCAGGCAGCGGTGATGATTCCGGTCATGTTCCCTTCCCATTTGAGCCACCACACTGCGGATTGTCCGATCGGGTCGCCGTTAAGCGGATCGAACAGGTCAGTGATATTCTTTGTCTCACCTGATGGGAGGGAGATGAGACGGTCCTCAGGTGCTCCGGCAAAAAGGGAGACCAGCAATACCGCAGAAGGGTTATAAATGCTCAACACCGATTCAAGGGTATGAACAACGCCGTTTTTAGCGATACGGTTACTTTGAGCGAGTGTCATAGTCACCTTAGGATAAGTAAAAACAGTGTCGTTTTTACCGGTAATGGGATTCAGGGTGATTTTGCTGACTACTTTTCGTGAATTAATTGTAATGCTCGGTTTTGTACTGAAAATCAGGAATGCTCCCTTATTGAAAGTTTCGATGTAATCGTTTCGGACATCCGACAGGAAATATTTCCGTTCCAGACTATGGTAACGGACGAATAAATTGAGAGAATCCGCTAAGTTGGAATAGGTTTTCGTGGAGTTGTAGGTATTCGAATATTTCTTTGCAAGATCATCAAATGAATTGATCCCTGCATTTTTCAGAACATCATTTGTTTCAAGAAATACTGTGCGCCATTTGATGGTAGGTTTACCTGCATTAAGATTCAGAGGGTCGTAGACCACTTTATTCAGAATGGAAGTATCATTCCCGGTTTTTTCAAAAGCTTCCACCATGACAGAGTATTGAGGCTGGGTTTTCAACCAGGCATACAATGTAAGAACAGGAGGTTCCAAAACATCATTGATCACGTGAACCACACCGTTTGTCACCGGGATATCGAGACTGTCGACTTTCACCGAACCGTTCAGAATGGTACTTTTTACCCCACTTGTAATGTCCATCTGGATAAAATCTCCTTCGATCGTCGTTGAACCAAGCGAACCAGAAATAAAGTAACTGGAAGTGTAAGATTTGGCGTACAAATGATAATTCAGGATGGTCGTCAGATCTTCCACCTTCATATCAGCAACACTGGCAACCTTTCGGCGCGCCAGTAATTTTTTGAAGGCATCATTAGTTGGGGCAAACAAAGTAACTGTCCCGTAAAGATTGAGTGTTTCGGACAAACCTGTTTTCACCAAAGCCTCTACCAGATTAGAATAGGCGGGATTTGACTTCAGGTATACCATAATAGTCTTGCTGTTCCGCTCGAGCCGTAAGTTGCTGTTAAGGGATTCTTTACAAAAGAAGATGCTGAACATCAACAGCCCAATCAGGAAAAACCTAAAAATATTTTTAATTTTAGTCATCGCTCTATTAGTTTTTTAGATTATTGATAATAAGGGTTCTGAACAAGATTGGAATTTGCTGATAACGCATCCGCATTGAGCGGCAAGTACCAGCTTTCAGGATTAATGATTCTGGGACTAATACTCAGTTGAATAACGCCGCTGAAAGAGTTCAGAATTCGGTCAGTCAATAAATTTTTGGTGGTATAATTGTCGCGCGTACCAAACCGCACCAACTCAAACCACCGTTTTCCTTCGCCTAAGAACTCACGACCTCTCTCGTCAAGTATAAGATTGTCCATCGCATAGGTGGAGGTGGCAGTAACTTTGTTGAATGTATTCACGCCATAAGCCCTGAGCCTGACCGTATTCACCAGGTCGCATGCCGCTTTTAACTGGGTAGCATCGTCAACATACCGATGGGCTAACGCTTCAGCTTTCATAAGCAAAACTTCAGGATAACGGTAAAAATTCCATCTCGCGTCTTTGGTGCTGCTAGCATATTTATTGATATACCTGGTAGCAACGGAATAAGTTGTCACAGTTCCGGCCGCCGGATAAGGGCCGGTGGGAACAGCGGTCGAGCGGTAATCTTTTACCTGGGTAATATTGTACAGGTCATCAACGGTTCCACCCACCATAAAATAACCTGCAGAGGTGAACCATGTATATAAATTATTGACCTGATTGTTGACCATATAGTTGCTGTAAGTTTCAAATATGGACTCGTCAGTGTTGCCGTTTGTCCAAATCGAACCATATAACGGCCCCGGTATCAGTGCGTATTTTCCTGAGTTAATAACACCATCACAGTTGCTGATCACTTTGTCGTAGAGGGTACTGGTGCTGGCGGTTTTGCTCATTGCCGCAACGGTGAGGTAAACATCGGCCAGCGCCGTCATTGCGGTATTTTTTGTTGCCCGGCAACGGCTGTATTGCTGGTTACTGTACCATAATGGTAATTTAGCCTTTGCCAGTTCAAGATCTTTTACAATCTGGGCGCTCAGGGTGTCGACCGGTGCCTTCGGAGTATTATAATCCTGCGCATCTGTTTCTGAAGGGATCAACACCAGCGGGACCTCCTTAAACGTCCGCAACAGCCAAAAATAGGCGTAGGCGCGCAGAAAGTAGGCTTCTCCCATCAGATTGGCTTCCTCTTCAGTCGTGAATGCCGGATCCTTTTCGTGTACAGTTGGGATGTATTTGATGGCCTGATTGGCTTGATTGATTATTTTGTAAAAGGCGGTGTATTTTGTGGTAACATCACCTGATGCAATAACCAGATTGTCAACATTTTCCTTTTGAATTTGGTCGGCCGGCATTTTGCCTGCATTGCTTGTCAGCAACTCGCCGCGCACCTCACCCCAGAAGATGTAACTTTCGACCGGTGATATGGCCAAAGCTGACATGTTTCCGCCTGTTTTAAAATTCTGGTCGGTTGATCCCATGTTCGAGTAGATGCCCGCAATAGCTGCAACGCACTGATCTTTAGATTGCCAGAAATCTGACAGCTGCAATTTTCCCTGTGGCGGAACATCAAGTAGTTTGTTGCAGGAAACACTTCCGACAGCTAAAGCTATAATTACCAGATAGCTAAATCTAATATTGCTTATTTTCATCGTTTGGCTTTTATTTTCTAATTCAAATATATTCTATAAATTCAACCAAATACCCAACGTGTAAGTAATCGGGATTGGCGTCAACGCGACATCCTGACCAATACTGAACGGGTCATTCCGGTTAGCCGAGATCGAAGGATCCACGCCGGAGTATTTGGTCAGCATTCCCAGGTTATAGACTGTGAGGGCCACCTTGGCACTTCTTAGTTTGAGTTTGCTCAGCAATGCTTTTTGAAGATTATAAGAGAGCGAAAAAGTACTGAATTTAATGTACGAACCATCTTCGACGTAACGGTCACTTCCGACCCAATTGTGTCCCGCACCGTAAAGTGCTCTTGGCATGTCTGTTACATCGCCCTGGGTTCTCCAGCGCCTCATAACAGCCAGCGTCTGGTTGTTGTTGGTGTACATGTTGGTAGTGTTCATTTTGGCCATGTTGATGATATCAAACTTGTCCTGATAAATGAAGTTAGCAAAGATCTCCCAGGCTCTGTTGTAGGAAAGCCGGAACATAAATCCACCGTAAAAAAGAGGATTTGAATTGCCTATGGCTGTTACATCCTGCTTGTTGATAATCCCGTCTTTATTCAAGTCGGCATAAATTACATCTCCGCCTGTAAATGCCTCACCATCCTGTTTCATCCACCGGATGGGAACTTTAACTCCACTCAGGTTGGTGATGTAATTCCCCTGGCTGTCTTTCGCATAGGCATCTTCATTTCTGCTGAAGACTCCCAGGTATTTAAGACCATAGATTGTACCAACCTGATCTCCCACATTTACCAGCGACATATACTTTCCGTTGTCGAGTACATTTCCGCGAATAACAGGCAGATTATTAGGTAGTTCAATCACTTTGCTCTGAGATCCTGAGATATTGAACGAAACCGTCATATTCCATTTTTTGGAAGCGAGCGGGATACCAGTAAGCGATCCTTCCAGGATTTTTCCCTGAATGGTTCCAAAGTTACGGGTCATCGTTTCGAAACCTGAAGAGTTTGAAATCGGGACATCGAGGATCAGATCTCGTGTAGTCATAAAACTAGCATCGGTGATCATGCTCAGCCGCCCTTTGAGCAGAGAGACATCCCAGCCCACATTGGCAGAGGTTGTTTTTTCCCATCTCAGGTTGACCAGCTGAATATTGTCGGCGGTTACTCCGATCATATCCACAAACGGAGCATTCGCGCTAAGGGTAAAGGCATTGTTAAAGACATTGGCAGATGACACCTGTGGTGCCCGACCGGTGATTCCATAACTTCCTCTGATCTTGAATTCGTCAAAGATTTTGTTCTTATCCTTTATAAATGGTTCTGAAATTGGTCTCCAGAAACCTGAAATAGCAGGGAAGGTACCATAACGGTTACTCTTGCCAAATGCCGAGTTCCCTTGTCTGCGCACAGATCCGTTAATTGCATAACGGTCGTCGTAAAGGTAATAGAGCTGACCGATAATTGAGAAATCACGCATAAGGGTCTTTCCTGAAGAGATGGTAGTCTGGATATCGCTCAGGTAAGGAGCGGTTAAGGATTCAGAAGGGGTATTGGTTCCAGCGAGCTGGATGTAACGGGAACTATTATCCTGATAGACTGAATATAAACCTGACATCAAGGTGTGTTTTTTAACATTGAGCCGGTAGATCAGGTCATTCTTAAAATACACGGAAAAGGCGTTCTTCGGATAGACAGAGGCGGTATTCACCGAGCTGTTTACGATCAGGAAGTAGTAGTTTTGACGATAATAATCGGCGCCGGTCGCGCTGTGCGGCAAGAACATATCGTTGGTAATCGCCTCATAGGCTGTTGAAATTAAACTATTGATCTGAAGACCTTTGAGCGGATTATAACGCACCTGTATTTTTGCGTCAAGCCGGTCGCCTCCGTTGTCAGCCATCGCTTTTCTGGCAATTGCGATAGGATTTTGGACGTCGTTCTGAAAGCCGGTATTGCCTGGGAAGAAATAGGTTGGTAACGAATTCCCGTAGGCATCCTGAACATAAACCGGAAGAACAGGAGCTTTAGTCAACGAGATACCTCCGATATTGCTGTAGCTGCTCGTTTTTTTATTTCCGGTATACGAGATGTCACTGTTGAACGTTAACTTGTCAGAAATCTTATAGTCAAAATTGAACCGTCCGTTCGCCCTGTTGAATTTGGTGCCAATCACCGGCCCTGTCTGACTGAGGTATCCCAGCGAGATGTTGTATTTGGCTGATTCTCCACCACCGATAATGGATGCCTGGTAGTTCTGTCCAAATCCCGAGTTCATATTCACCTGATTGGGCCAATAGGTATTGTTGTTGTAATTTTCATAATCGTAAGCCCCTTTTTCAAGGAACAGGTTCCTGATAACGCTGGTAGTCAGATCCAATCCCGATCCGAACCGATTTTGGTAGGCCTCCAGGATCATTGTTTTGTACTGGTCGCCGTTCAGCAATGGCAAAGGCTGCTGAGGCTTCAGGATTGTGATCATAGAGGTGATGTTCACACGTGGCTTAACATTATCCCCCCGTTTCGTCTTGATAACAATCACACCGTTCGCACCGTCAGATCCATATAATGCAGTTGCTGCAGCATCTTTCAAAATATCAATAGTTGCGATGTCGCCGGGAGAAATATTTACCAGTTCGCTTAACCCGTTAGGATTGTTGACATCTACTACTTCGTTTGTTTTAAACGGGACATCATCAACAACAATTAAAGGTTTTGAACCTAAACCGAGTGAAGTCGCACCGCGGATCTGAATTGAAGAGCCCGACCCGGGGTCACCCGAGTTCATTGAAACCATCAACCCCGAAACTTGTCCTTCGAGAATCTGATCCAGCGAAGTTGCCGGGATCTCTTCGAGGTTCTTCATGTCAATGGTCGCGATCGCTGCGGTTTGGTTGCGTGGAGGAATTGCAAGAAATCCCCCTGAAGTAATAGGCCGCTTGGTAACAATAAGTACCTCTTTAAGATCCTGAGATTCTTCAGCCATAGAGACATTAACTACTTCACGCCCGGAGATCGGCAGAGATATACTTGCCATCCCGATCTGCCTGAAATGCAATGAATCTGTTTTGTCTACAACTTTAATCTGATAATTACCGTTAATGTCGGTCATGACGCCATTTACAATACGACTGTCACGATTTTTTTCGATAACTGTAATGCCTGGAAGGGCTACCCCTGTTTGCTTGAGGACAACTTTACCTCTGACAATAAAACTACCTTGAGCGTTTAGCTGCGTTGAGCAGAGCAATAGGTAGATAAGTGTAATTGCAACACTGAAATATTTTTTTGAAATCATAATCATTTATCCTTTTGCGATTAATATTGTGAGGTAAATGCATTATCTGTTATCTGAATCACTCCGTCCTTACACAGCGTGTTTTGCGGAAAGACAAGCGGTTGCAGTATGTCTACTTTGCCAACAGTACCTTTGTTGTCAGTAACGGTAAGGATTGGAAGCGAGATGGTAACAGGTACGAATATATCATTTCCGGGAGTCGAAAGTGCATCTAACTTGAAGGAAAGAAAGGTCCCTTTCAGAAGGCCGTCGGTGAAAATTTGCTGTTCAGGGACGAAGAAATACCTTAGGTAGGAGATCAGTTGTAGTTTATTCGCTGCGGTAAGCACTGTGTTTGGAGTAACCGCCCCTGTTTTCGGAAGTTTGCCGGCTACCTGAGCTGCAATAAGTGCGGCGTTGGAAGGGACAAATAAGGTAAATTTCTTATTGGCATCCACCGCCATAATCGAACCAAAGTCTTTGGCCAAAATCCCTGCGGCAGAACATAACTCTTTAAACTTTAAAAATTCAGGAGTGATTGGAGGAACAGCCGTGGCATTGGTACCATTGATCTGATCGAAAACCGACTTTTGCGGATTGATGATTAATTTGTCAATTCCATGAAAATAGCCGTTGCTCATTTTCAAGTCCGGTTCAATGATGTTCGGAATAGAATCCCTTTCGCTCCCATGGATTTTACCATTTTCAATTGCGATGTAAGTACTGTTTTGCAACGGGTAATAGCCGTTGACCAAACCACTCACCGACATTGATTTATTCAGAATAATATGGTTCCCGGTAATGGCCATTATTTCGGTGAGCCCTAAAGCGGTTGATACGCCCCCAACTTTCCGGTAGAAACCGGGGATCCCGTTTACAGGGTTATTGTCCCAGTAGATATTCCGTTTGTTGAATGCGGTGTTGGTCGGAGCTAAGATCGTAAAAGCCATATCGGTGCTGGTCAAGGAGGGCAACATCCCTGTCATAACAAGCATTTCAGCGAAATACCAGTATTTTGAAGAGAAAAAAGCCGGTCCTGTTACAGCACTAAATGCCTTAGGTTCAATTACTTTATTCAGGCAGTAGAAAAAACCGTTACTTGCCATTTTTTTGGAAATAATGTCTGCACGCGTAACGCCGGTCAACTTGTCACCCAAAATATTGGCAACATAGCCTTTGTCAATTTTTGAAGGCCAGTCCAGGGTATTGGTAATGTGGCTCTGGAAGAGCATTAACAAGGTGTGCTTTGGAATTGAATCTGCATTATTAAAGAAAGCCGGTAATAACTTAGTGTCGAGGTATTGCTTGAACGCCGCTTTGGAAGGGATGTATGCCGACAATGAAAGCCGGTCCCTTTTATTGGAGGAAAGGGGATTTTCGTTATCGAGATTGGCATCGGAGCGGTAATTGCGCACCCACAGCGAATCGACCAAGCCATCTCCGTTCACATCCCCGTTGTTTCCCTGAGCGATGGTTCCTGCCTTATTATAAGAATAGGAAACGAATGAGCTTTTGAGCAATTTATTGTAGTCAACGTATTCCGGGTTGTTATCGAGCTCCTGTGCAATATTCGCAGGAGGCTGGATCACCCGATCGATAATGTAATAAACTCCGTTTCCGCCTGCGATATCGGTTTTTTTGACCGAAGCCCCCATGACGTTCATTTTTGTCGTGGTATTCAACACAGAACTGGTTCCATAGATATCGGTGTAATCGGCTGTGGTTACGCCTGAATTAGCCAGGTAATTGGGGGTATAAACCTGAGCCAGTTTGCTGGTATAGAAAATTGGCAGCAATTTCCCGGTGATGGTGCGCTCTTTATAGGCAACGGTTGCCCGTGTTTCATATTTAAACATTGAATAGTCAATGCCAGTTAACCCCGGATTCAGGAAATTAACCTGGAAAAGCATCCATTTCATAATGTGAAACTTGATAAGAGGAGCCAGTGTATCAACAGGAATAGCATCTACCGATTTATACAAAGCATTTTTGGCAAAAAAACTGGTAAACGCATCGTTGTCCGGAGCCATTACCGTAAATAGCCCCGATGAGCTCAATTCATCTTTCAACCCGGGCACTTTATCAATCGCCAATACAAAAGTTGAAAGTGTGGGATCTGCAGCAAGCTGCTGGTAGATTGCTCCCTTCTGGCCTTTAGGAGGATCGTAAAAAACTCCATACTCCCTTTTGCAACTGCCAATGATCAAGCTGATTATAAATACCGTTACAATTGCTTTTCTTTTCATACAGTTTAAAATAAATAATTGGTTATATATTCTCACGAGATTGCCGCGTTAAATTTTCCTTGACTTAAATATCATATAGAGGACAATAAGAAAAAAAACTTTAAAAATCTGTTTTTGATGTCAGGCCATGGTGATGATCAGCAGTGCAATTAAAAGCAGGCATATTGTACCATACAAAAAGTATTCGACAGTCTTGTTAGTTTTCCAGCGCACCATTGGCTTGTTAATTTTGATCAAAAATAGGGCTATCAATGATCTGCCACAATGGAAAGATGTTGCAATTACATGGACATTTATAACATAAAATTACTGCCAGTAATTGTCAAATAATTAATATACAGTGCTATACATGTATTTCCGAAGTTCTTCTATTCGTGCTGATTTTTAGAAATTACGGAAATAAAAACTATTTTTGCTTTTACCAAACAGACTAAAGAAATGTTGAGACCTGTTACAGTCACTCTTTTGTTGATACTGCTCTTAAAAGTATTCCTATTGCCGGCCCAAAATACCTCGCCTACTTTTGAACGGGTGACTGCCGAACTGGGATTAACCAGCAATCGAATCAATGGCATTGCCCAGGACCACACCGGTTTTATCTGGATTGCAACCAACAACGGTCTGAACCGTTTCGATGGTTTCGAAAACAAGCAATATTTACATCAGCAGGATGACAGTTGTTCGCTTTCTGGCAATTCGGTTTTGGCACTCTTCTGCGATCCCAATGATCAGCTATGGATCCTGACGCTTAACTATTTACACAGGTACAATAAAAAACTGGACAACTTTGATCACTTTCTTCTTTCAGGGAAAAAAGAGAGCTATCGGTTAGACAATAAGGGGATGATTACCTCTGATAAATCCGGAAATATCTGGATTGGAACACCTACCAGCGGGATGTTCTTCTTCGATAAGCATAAAAATAAGATCGAAAAAGTATTGCCCGAAATTAATGCTGTTTCTTCAATTTTCTGTGATCAGGATGGGTCGCTCTGGATTGGTGGCGGAAACGGGATGTTATCGCATTATGATCCTGTAGTTAATTCATTGAAAAACTATAAGTTACCAACCGAGATCAGCCGGTTGGTAAATGATAACTTCATCTGGCAGATATGGAAAGAGCCTTCTGGAAAACTTTATCTCCTTTTATCTTGCGGTATTTGTCAGTTTGACCCCCGATCCACTTCATTTAACTCGGCAGATACCTGGAACAAGATGGTAAATTATACCAACAATGATCTGCGGTCGGTCTACCACGATGAACAAATGATATGGATTGGAACGCAGGGTGGTGGTTTGTATGTGCTCGATCTGCTCAAAGGAAAAGTGAGCCATCACCAAAGTGTCTCTGCTAATCCTGGCAGCCTTAGCAATAACAGTGTCACGGCCATTTTAAAAGACCGTTCAGGAGTATTTTGGGTCGCCACCAAAGATGGTCTGAATAAATACGATCCGACTTCGGCGCTTTTCCCTCATTATCAGAGCGAACCGGGGAATGACAAAAGTCTTCACTACAATTTTGTCTCTTCATTTTGCGAAAGCAGAGATGGAAATATCTGGATTGGAACCTTTGGAAAGGGGATTGCTGTCATCAACCGTGATAAGGAGGCCTTTCAGGTGATCACTCATGCTGCGGGAAATTCGGGATCGTTGATCAACAATTCTGTCAGGGCACTGGAGCCTGATAAAAATGGAAATATCTGGATCGGGACGATTGAAGGGCTTTCCTGCTACAATATTTCTGCAAAAAAATTCACAAACTTCAGAAGCTCCTCTGAACCCGGGGGGCTTGCTTCGGATGATATTTTGTCGTTGATGGTCTCCTCCGACAACAAACTGTGGATTGGCATGAACGGATACGGGGTCACCAGCTGCGACCTTGCCGGACCGGCACCTTACCGCTTCAAAAATTACCATTCAATCACTTCACTCGACTCAGTTAGAATTCGGAAGATAACCGAATTAAGCAACGGAACCATCTGTCTGGGAACATTGGGCAGGGGAATCACATTTTTGAACAAAGATCAGGTGAAGCATTTTGCTCCCTCTTCCATGTCCAAAAATATAGATTCAGATTATATCAATGCTATTTGCGAGGATAATCAGAAAAATATTTGGGTAGGGACCTGGGACGGATTGTTTTTACTGGATCAGGATTTAAACCTCATCAAACAATTTAACACTCTTAATGGGTTGCCATCCAGCGAGATCACCGGGATACTAACCGATCTCAAAGGAGATGTGTGGGTGAGTGGAATGAACGGATTGTCACACCTGTCAAAAATCAAAGCGTTAGAATACCAAATCACTAATTATTCAACGCATAACGGACTCCAGGGCTCCTATTTTACTGCCTATTCAACGCTGAGGACTAAGGATGGCGAACTCTTTTTTGGAGGATACAACGGATACAACCGGTTTTACCCCGAGAATATTAAATCTACGAAGGAGGCCCCTAAAGTTATGTTCACAGATTTTCAGGTATTTAACCAATCTGTTCCCATCGATAAAGAGGTTTATGGCAGGGTTCTGCTGAATGAAAATATTGCCAATACAAAAAAAATCACCGTAAATGACAGACAGAAGATCATCGGATTCGGTTTTGCAGCCCTCACCACTTCCCAGGTTGAAAAGGTAAAATATGCCTGCCTGATGAAAGGTGTAGATCCTGACTGGGTTTACTTCGATTATAAAAGGCGGATCAGATCCTACAACAACCTTCCCCCCGGAGAATACACCTTTACGGTAAAGGCCTGCAATGCAGACGGGTTATGGGATACGGCCGGATCTTCCATTCTGATTGAAGTGCTCCCTCCCTTTTGGAAAACCTGGTGGGCTTTTATTTTCTATTTCTTAATCATTGCCGGATTGCTTCACCTTACCAGAGAGTACAGTGTTTCACTGGCGAAACTTGAGAACAAGGCGGTTGTTGAGAGAATCCACCGCGAAAAGGATTCGGAAATCAATAACCTGAAAATCAAATTTTTTATCAACATCTCGCACGAAATCCGCACACCTTTGTCGCTGATCATCGCACCGCTCGAAAAACTGGTCCATTCTGCAGAACCATCGCTGCAGATGAAAAAACACCTTGAGATCATGTATGGCAATGCACAACGCCTGCTAAACCTCATCAATCAGCTGCTTGACTTCCGGAAAATCGAAACAGGAAATGTCCACTTGAATGTGGCCTCCTACGATGTTATTGCCGTTATTCGCGAGATTAAGCAGGCTTTCGATGAAAGTGCTGCCAGAAAGAACATTACATTTACAATTGAGTCTAATGTCAACGAGCTCAATTTATGGTTCGATCCCGACAGTTTTGCGAAAATAATGTTTAACCTGCTGAGTAATGCCTTTAAATTTACCCGGCAAAACGGAAATATTAAACTTATTATCAATCATTTATCAGATGAAGGAAAATGCGAAATCATTGTTCATGACGATGGTCTGGGCGTTCCTGATGATAAACTTGACAAATTATTTGACAGGTTCTATCAGGTAGAAACAAAAAGCTTTTTGAACCAGGAGACAATTGGCACAGGAATAGGGTTGTCAATTGTAAAGAATCTGGTGGAGCTTCACAAAGGTGAAATAGCAGTGGAGAGTGTGCACGGGGAATTTACCCTTTTCAGAATGGGTTTTATGACTGGTAAAAAACATCTTTTAAACAATAATAACATCACTATCTCTGACGTACCAATTCCTTTTTCGCTCAATTTTAGTCCGGAAATAAATGTGGAAGAGGGGATTGATTCTCCTGAATCAGTTAATTTTCAAACGTTGAAAAATAACAGCCGCATTTTAATTGTAGAAGACAATCTGGAAATCAGGTACTATTTAAAACAGGCATTGCATTCGAATTACGAGATCATAGAGGCGTCTGACGGAAAAATAGGGTTGAAACAAGCGTTGCAGCACATTCCCGATCTGATCATCACAGATGTTATGATGCCCGAAATGGATGGAATCGCCCTTTGCAAAGCTTTGAAAAACGGATTGCTGACCCATCATATTCCGGTTATTATCCTGAGCGCCAAAAGCAGCATTGAGGATATGGTTGAAGGATTGGACACAGGAGCGGATGATTATGTGTCAAAACCATTCAATGAGTTGATTCTCATTGCCAAAATCAAAAGTTTGCTGGCGAACAGGCAGAAACTGATCGAAAAATACCAGCTTAAGCAGTTTAAAGAATCTCAGGAAGAGGACGCTGATGCCCTGACTTTTGATGATCCTTTTGTAAACAGGATTGTCGATTTTATAAAGGCCAAACTTTCGGATGAGGAGCTCACCAACGAAAAAATAGAACACCACTTTAAAACCAACAAGATGCAGCTTTACAGGAAGTTAAAAGCAGTAACAGGTTGGTCAATGAATACCTTGATTCGCGAAATCCGAATCAGAGAGGCAATTCGTATGCTTAAAGAAACCGAAATGAATATCTCAGAGATTGCCTATAAATTGGGGTTTTCCGACCCGCTGTATTTCAGTAAATACTTTAAAAAGGAGGTGGGCGCGGCTCCCCAGCATTACAGAAAAGAACTTGAAGGGTGATATTGAGACGGCTTTGGAAATCAGGGTCTGCTGAAAAACTATTCATATGTTGTAATCTGGACAAAACTTCTACCAATTCAAAAAGGAAACATTTTGTAACTTGCCATTAAGAACATATTTTATTATTACTTAAATCTAAAATTACAAACATAAAAGCTTGTTTA
Source organism: Mariniphaga sp. (assembly GCA_037133495.1). Lineage (GTDB taxonomy): Bacteria > Bacteroidota > Bacteroidia > Bacteroidales > Prolixibacteraceae > JAAFHB01. Next base: position 35,983 of record JBAXOA010000027.1, read on the forward strand.
TCAGTAGTTTTATGTTTTATAACCAGATTCCAATCAGGGCTTTGTCTCAGGGGAAATTCCACACAGATTTTGTCTGATTTTCTTCAACGCATCAATCCGAACGTACCATGCGCTGATGATGGTCCCTTCGCAACCACGGTCGGGCATTTCATCAGCATAAAGTTTGATGTAATGCTCAAATCCCTCAATGGTACTGTTGAGGATTGACGCGATTTTCAGTCGCTGCGCCGGAGTAAGGTCTTTTTCGACAAATTGCTGAATTTCAACTCCCTTTTCAAAGGCGCTTAAATAAACAATGGTGGCCTGCAAACGATTGTTCAGCAATCTCAACAGCGCTTTCCCCTCTTTATTGTTGTCCGAAATTTCGCATTTATTCATCAGTTGAAGTCCCCTTTCATACAGTTCCCTCCCTTGCTGGAGGCTGGCCGGCTTCATGTTCTTTAAAAATCCGAAACCAACTGCGTTCCCTCCAAGTGCATAGCAAAATCCGACATTGGGTAACTCGGTAGTGGCAAACCAACTGGCAAGATCAATTTGCTTCATTGCTTTTGCAAAATCTTCCCCGCTTTTCATTCCGTATGCTTCGGCATAGCTGGCATAGAAGGTTGACTCATCCTGGGCTCCGAGAAGGGTTGACTCTGCGGCATAACGTGCGGTGACCTTATTTTCGGCAGTCCGCCAATGGTTGAAACAGATTGCCTGAATCTGATCCAATCCGCTCATATTCTGGCCATATTCGATCAGATTTCTGATTCCGCTGATTCCGTTTTGCTGAATATACATCAGTCCGTCAAACTCGAGCCAGGAGTAAACCATCGTTCTTTTCCAGTCCCTCTTCTCCATATCAGCGTATGGAAGAAAACGGGCCACCCGTATCGAACCATGGCCGGGCAAAACAGCATAAGAAGCCTCGGGGGCAAACTTTTTCAAAAGGTGATAACAAGCCTCCAAATACTTCGTGTTCACGACATAAAGGCCAAGGCTCCCCTTAATTCCGCGGGATTTTAATAGGGTGGAATCAATGGCTTTCAGAATTTTAATATTATATCCAACATTTGCAAAGAGCCTTGCAGCACCTGAACTTCCCGAACGGAGTGGTTTCATCACGATTGCATCCTGCAGCACTTCCGGGCCAAACAAGGGGGTCAAAGCGCCTGCCACGTCTGGTTCACTGAGCTGATTGCCGGCATCAGCCGTCTCAGGGGTAATCAGCTCCAACTCATTGATCATTGGATAATTAGCAAGTATTTGTTTGGTTGTTTCGATGGATGACAGAAGGTCTGGACTTTTTTCATGCGGCTCGAACGAGAACCTAAGGGTGAGTCCAACCCGCTTGCACTCCGCCATCACCTTTTGCAACCATTCAACGGCCATTTTTTCGCGTACCGGTTTATCATCGAAAAAGGGTTCTATCTCAGGGATGCAATAGGTCTTTGTATTTCTGATTTTTTCATGAAAGAGTTTTTCATCGGGCAGATCATGTCGTTTACCATAGAAAAAATTACCTGCATAGGGCTCTTTTTTATTGGTGATATCGGCGTACCACTCCGAGGGGTAGCTATGAAAGGTGATAAAGTTGAAACGAAGCCGGGCCAGGTTGCGAACGTACTCTTTGGCCTCCTCCAGTGGATAGGACGAGACATCCATCGTGAAGTTGATGTGCTGCCTGATGCCGCGTTGCTTCACTTTGGGAACAATCGTTTCTGCGTAACCTTTTACTCTATTCAGATCGATTTTCTCACTAAAAACGGGGCCCGTAATTTCAAAGCGCATCCCCGCCTTTTCGAGAAAGGTATAAACTGCCTGAACCATTGCCCCCTCGGACGAACCGCTCAGAATAATCTGCTGTATTTTACCTGATTCTTTGCATTCGACCCGAAACGAACCATCTGCCATTTCAGGGGCGGTTTGCAAAACGATCTGCCAGGGAGCTCCGACGACCGAAGATTCATACCGCAACGAATTATCAGACAATTTGGCGGAGGTTGGTACCACGGTTTGCCAGGGAGCTCCGGCTGCTGTAAGTTCATAGTTCCCCGATAGAAAATGTTTAAGTTCCTGCCCGGCAAATTGAAAAACCTCGGATTGACCTTTTAACAAAATGGAAACGCGTGGTTTCGCACCAAAGGCATTTACAAACAGCAACAAGGCAAAGAGGCCAATTCCAAATTTTTTCATCTTCGGTTTATTTTTTTAGCATTAAAAATTTTCAATCAATTCTTTTATTCTCCCCAGTTGAAAATTCCCCACGTCGACGGGAACAACCACGCTTCAAGTGGTTCGTCACTCACTAAATTGGTGGCCTGGTTCGACCAGTAGGTTCTCGCGGTATTGATTCGCCCCTCTGCATCGGAAGAGATAAATCCGATGTCTCCTTTGAAAGCAGTGCCAGGAACAGGTTGAAGGCCCAGCTCTTTGAGTGGTAATGCCACCTCCAGCCTGTAGGCGCCCTCTGTTTTGGCTACGGCAATTTTTACCCCTTTCAGCAGCCGTACTTCATCAAATTTCTTCTCACCTACCGGGGAGGTATAAATTTTCTGCAGGTTTTTTGCTGCCATCGGACTCACTGGTCGCATAAGGATCGCTTCCGGTTGATTTTTGAGGTTGGCAATCACCACCCGAAAATCCCCTTTGACCGGCTGAACCCGGTTTGCGGCTACCGTGGCATCTGCACCAATCTGGATATCGACAGCATCGCCGGTTTTGAAAAGCCGCAGAAAATCGACTCCTTGATTTTTCCATGGACTTGGATCCTCCACGTTCATTGCAAGATAAAGATATTCAGAATCATAGGCCAGCTGAGCTTTGCCCTTAAATCCTGAAGCTGAACTTTCAACATTGAAGGATGGAATGCCCGTCCAGTTTCTGTTTCTGTCTGTGATTTCAAGTGCCTTGTTGACTTTGACGATTATCAGTCGCTTTTCACCATCTTTCGGTTTACTCGCCGTCCGTATATCATTTGCAACCGCGGCGGCTGAAAGTATGGCCTGTGAAACGGTCACTGAAGGAGCTTTGAAGCGCTGGACAGATTCCAGACCGTTCATTTCCAGTATCAATGCCGACTGTCGCGATATTCCGCTGATTATCCGCACCTTTCCGTCGTTTTGCTTGCCGAACCAACCTACGAAAGGTTCGCTTCCTCCGCCAAAAGACTCCATCGGAGCACCCACCAGTTCTGACTCTTTACGCGGGAGTGATTGGGAGGGAAGTCGTCCGTCCTGAAAAACAGTCCCAAGCAACAGCCCATCAGTAGTCATGTAAAAATCCTGGCCAAGGTTGCCGCGCATCCCGAAAATCCGGCCTTTACCTCCAGGGAGTTTAGCCACACCAAGAATTTTGAGTGGTCCGATCAGTAATCCCGGTTGAGGCATTGGTGCAAGATGCGATCCATGAACACTGGGATAGGGATTTGGATAGGTCCAAAGTTCTTTACCAGTTTTCGCATCCAGGGCGCACAGACCATTGGTGGCAAAATTGCCACGATTCAACAATGCGAGAACGGCATTTTCTTTTAATACCGGCACAAAATCACCATTGCCTTGTGTATCATAGCGTTGAATGCTGGCCGGGCTGTAAACCGGCGCTCCTTCGTCTGTATAACGAACCGGAACATATCTTGCAATTCCGCTCGTTACAAACGAGAGGTCTTCGGAGGCCATCCGGCCACCCCAGCCGCTCATATATGGAATAGGAAGTTTCCCGTTCTTTCCCGTCTCAACCGGTTTCGGATTGGGAATGATGGTCACTTCCGAAAACTGTACTTTGCCATCCATGTTCAGATCGTTCCAGAAGTAGCCATCGTAACCATTCTTTCCTGCATACTCCCCTTCCGGTTGTCGGATTATTTTCCCGTCGTGATCAGCCAGTTCACCCGAAAGGACACCCAATGGGCCGATAGATGCTACCGGCCGCCAGGTTTTTTGGTCTGTTTCCATATAAAGAACGTACGGATCAGCACCATAATAAGGAGGCAAAAACATAAATTCCCTTAGTTTGCCTCCTGCTTTGCTCGAAAAACGGTGGGGAAGGGCATGTTTCCCGGTTGGAACCGCGAACAGCTCACCCTTGCCGGGTACCCAAAGGATGCGGGTTACTTTCCATGTCCGTTTTTTCATATCCAGTTTCATCTCGACAGGCCCGTAATAAGCGAGTGAAGGATCTTCATCATGGAGAAAAGTGCCCGTTCCGGCGTAGCCTGTGTTGCCGATGTAGTCGCGAACCAATTTGCCATCCCGTCCCCAGACGGAAACGCGCCTTGGATATTCCCAGCTTTCGGTAACCCAGGTCTGATTCAACCGGTCGACCGCAACTGAAGTGACATGACTCATCGCTTGTTCGTTGAAAGTGCCCCGGATGGGTCGGCCGCCTTTCTGGCCCAAAGCATATTCGAGTTTTCCCTGGGGAGTGTAGAATTTTACCTGCTGATCTTCCCCTTTGTCGAATATGCCAATATTCCCATTTGAATCAACAGTAAGTGTTTGCTGGGTATTTACACCGTTTTTATCTCCCAAATCCGCGGTAATGGCATTGGAACCTGTCTTATTGCCAATGATCAATCCGGGAGTGGAAATGATCCGTAATTCGCCTGTTTTTACGTTTATTTCAGCCAGCTGGTGATCCGTGATCAAGTAGCACTCCCCCCGCGGGCCAAATGAGATCGCATTCACGTTCGGAACATCAAAACTTTTCGAAATTCTGGCTGAACCCGATTGGAGCAACACCACTTTATTGCCACTCATCGCGAGTGCCAGCTGTGCGCCTGAAGATGCCAGCGCGATTACTTTTCCAGGAACCAAGGCCTCACCGCCAAATATTTCACTCATTGAAAGCTCAAACGGACGCTCTTTGCCTTCAGACACAAATGGGAAATAAGAACCATTTAATTTATGAAGACGGCAAAGATTACCCGAAGCATTCCAGCTTCTGGATATAAAATAGACACAGTCGTTGTCTGCCGCCAGCGCCTCGACGCCCCGTTTTTCACCCCATTTTTTCAATCCGTCGGGACCGATGCCGATCACGCCACTGCCACCTTCAGCAAAAGGCCATGCCAGGATGGTCCAGTCGCCACCTGAGGCGGCAAATTGCGGCGAACCGTGATCGGCACCCCAGTTTCCACTGTCTCCTGCATCCCATGGCGGTGTGCCGGGGTTAAAAAATGACATCACATAATCAGCGCCGATCCCTTCGTGCGATAATCCACGCACCCGGTATTCGCCTGCCGAAACCATTTTACCCGCGTCATCGCGTCCATCCCACAGTACTTTAACTTTACGCTCATCCCCTTTAACCGATACAACATACAATTCCGGATTCAATTGTGCTCCCAGATTACGAACGCGTGTCCCCTCCTTGGTCTCAATGACTACGGTGAATTCTTTTGCTTTGGCAGGAAGGGTAATCTGAATTGGTATGGTTCCTTCAAGTTTCTGACCGGCTAATATATATTGAAGCTTCTCAACCTTTCCTTTTGGCAGGAGTGTCACATTTCCCCATACTTTTCGTGCGGTCCAGAAAAACTCACGGCTCGTCTCGCCAGGTTGCATATTGTCAGCATAACGGTGCATGGGCCACACACTTTCACCTGCAGGACCCCAGTAATATTCAATCCCCATTTTAAAATTCTGTCCTGCAATGGCTTCGGGCGATTTGTTATTTTTATAGAGCATTTTCCAAGGTATCCGCACCTCTTGCGTATAACCTTTTTGATCGGCATCCGTTTTAAAGGCCATTTCGACACCTTCCCCTAAACTGGTAGCGCCCGGTTCACCAACCAATAGTCTGTTCTCCTGTCCCGGCCTGTCGTCATCCTTATCATTCCAGAAAGAGTGCAACATGGCTGAGCGGTTCGTCGCACTGTATTTCCATAGGGTGATCCAAAGTGGCCAGTCGGTAATCACACGCAATTGTACAGCATCCCCTTTCCAGCCCGACTGGGGATCGAATGTCGGATTAATCGTATTGACCAAAGGGGTCGGATCGCGGAATTTAAAGGCAAGATAGAGGTACTCTTTATTCCACATAACAGCAGTTTCAGCCGAGTAACGATCGCGGATACCTACATCCGCAAAGGACCAGATACGGCCCGACAGGTCCCAATCGCCCAGATTACCATCAATGGTGACCACGCCGGGCGCCGGCACTGCACGAATCCCCACGTTATTGCTCTGTCTGCCAATCATAGGCGATGGCAGTGACTGAGCCAGCACCTGGAAGCTAATGCTCATGAATAACAATAATACACATACTGTCAATGAGTTATGATGCAGTCGCCTTGTTTTTGATCTGGGTGTTTTTACCATGTCGGATCTCTGTTATTACTTTTCTGAAGTTTTAAATCTGAAGGTTCCCCATAAGCCTGGTGTCAGCATCGCTTCGGATGGTACATCTGCCGTAATGCCTGTAGCTTTGTTGCACCAATAAATGCGGGCGGTTGTCTGATCGCCCTGACCGCGCAGGATCCCGATATCTCCTTTGAGAACCAGTCCGTCAGCAACTTTTAGTCCAAGTGTTGCGATGGGAATTGAAAGCTCATAGTTTCCTTCAGACCCTGCAATCTGGATCTGATTGGTTACGTCCTCCACCTTATCGAAGGTAATGGTCCGCCAGGGAGATGAGAAGGGAACTTTGTCTTTTTCGAGGGTTCCGTTCACTACCGCGCGGTAAAGCATTGCCCAAGGTTTACCGTTCACCATCGTCACCAGCAAGCGTAAATCACCTGCAACAGGTTCTTGCCGGTCGGGTCGTGCCTCCGGATTGACGCCGATCATCAGATCGAGCGCGCCTCCTGTTTTGAATGGTGCGACAGGCATCTCTCCAGTGTTTTTAAGCAGTTTTTCATCTCCTGTGCGATAGGCAAGGTATAACCGGTCTCCGGCGACTGTCATTGCTCCTGTTATATCGTACGGTTTAGATGTTGCATTGAAGTAGGCTTTTACACCACTTTTATCAATATCTGCCCAGACTGCGCGCGGCCAGTCCGTCAGTTTTCCATCCACCACCGGAGCTTCATTGCTTATAGCGACATTCAAGGAATTATTCCCTAAATTCTTTTGTCTCAACGCTTCCGTTTTAATCGAATAACTTCTGCTTTTTTCGAGATCTGAAATCGAAAGGGACAGTGAAATATCCTTGAGCCGGTGAATATTTTCGATTCCCTCCAGACTTACCAATGCGCTGCGGCCTCCGTCGACGAGGTATATTTGTCCGTCGGCCATCTGAGTAATGGTTGGCCAGAAGTTTTCATCACTCAAGGTGATTCCTTCGAGGCTCATTCCCGGAGTCGCCTCTGTCATGATCCATCGTTTTCCGATCCGCATATCTTCGAATAAGGTGGCGACAAACAGACCATCAGCGGTAAAAATATACACGTTTCCATGGTTGCCGTTCACGGCCCATAGCTTTCCGACATCCGAACCTTTGGCCTCCATAAACCCACCCAAAAGGCGTGTTGGACCGATCAGCTCTCCCCGGTGATCTGGCTTAGGCGCTTTGTGTGATGCGTGCAGGCCTGGCCACAAATTGGGATAACTCCACATCGGGACTCCGTTTTTTGTGCCACTGATCGAATAGGGCGAAAATGGTTTGATCCCCAATGTGATCACAGTCCAACCGTCGGAAGATGTAAGCACCTGATTGCCTCCCGACGAAGCCGGAGGAAGAACGCCTTCAGCCAATACTTCCGCTTTGTTGATATCATAGTGAGGAACACCGTCCTTATCCAAACTCGCAGGAGCAAATTTTATCGATTTGTCTTCCAGTCTCGCGATGCAGAATGACAAGTCAGGCATTACGGTAACACCTGATGCGGTGGCTTTCTTGTAGATGACCTCATTGGGCTGAACTTTCGCATCACCGTTTTGATCGGTCCAGATAAAGAAGGCCTGCGTCGTTGGTTTTTGCACATTCAGGTCGACTCCTTCCGGCCAGCCCGGTTTAAATTCGTCCGATTTAAGAAGATCCCACGAAGAAGCCTGGCCCATTGCCACGATAGGTTTGGCGATTCCGTCGCGTTCGATGAAGAGGAAGGAGGTAGGATGACCATTGGTAGGACTGCTGTTGTAACTATTTGTAAAATAGCGTTTTCCTTTGTAGTAGAGCGGAGTTTCGGGTCCGGCGCTGCGGAATGCCATCTTCTGATCATCAGGTGTCGGACGGAAATAAACACTGGTCACCTGCGAGGTGCCTTTCTTCCAGTCAAGCTTAAATGCCATGGCACCGCGACCTTCGTCTGAATAATAAAATTTGGTTTTATCCTGCGGATCAACAGTTCCGCCGCCACCATATTTACCGGGGCCGTAAAAGGTATTGATCAGTTTTCCATCGAGGGTCCAGACGCTCACCCGCTTTGGTAGATAATCCTGTTCTGCCACCCAGAGCTGATTCTTTGAGTCGATCGTTAAGCCGGTAGGGTTATTCATGTGTAACGGATCGTAGGGGCC